>JAUXFZ010000188.1 GCA_030622585.1 Myxococcales bacterium | reverse complement strand
GATCTCCCAGTATCGCGTCGCGCTTCTTCGAGAGTCGCTTGATGTGCCTTTGGAGAAGTCGCTCGAGCTGATCTCTGCGCGTCGAACGGTGAGCATCGAGCACTGACGCCCCCGCCGAGCGCAGCTCGTCTAACGTCGCTGGCTGGAGGTGCTCCTCTTCCACCGGCACGGACGGCGGTGCACCGGGTGCCCGCACGAGGATCGAGCCGTCTACCTCACAAAGCCACCACGCCCCGTAGGGCTTGCTGGGCGCGCTGATCAAGAACCGTTGTTGGTCGACCCGAGTGAGCGACAGTCGGATCGCCCGCTGGCTCCGCTGCACCGCGTTGATCCGCGCGCCTTCGACGTGGCGTCGAAGCTGCGTTACGGCAGGGCTGGCGGTTGCTCCGCGCGGCCGTTCATCGACCACGCCGAGCCCGAGGGTGCCCGGGAGCGTGACGAGGATCAGAACTTCATTGCGGCCATCCGCCCGGAACGAGAGACTCAGGAGCCCAGGCTCGGGCTGATCAACGCGGGTGACCTTCGCGTTCCACAGGCTCACTCTTGCCCTTCGGCGAGCCCCTGGAGCAAGCGGGCCTCGCGAAAGGACTGTCCCGACTCGAGCGTGACGAAAGCGCGCGATGCGCGGGACGTGCGGAGCTTGTCGTACACGTCGAGTAGTAGTGCGTGCGAAAACGAACGTCGTAACCCCTCCGCGATCAGGGACGAGTACAAGACGTCCCCGTCCGGCGCCGGGTCGTCGATCGCGTCAAAGCCGCCGACGACCGAGAGCTCTCTGGCCATCGCTTGGACGGTGTCTGGCTCCCACAGGCCGGCAGGCTTCCAGGTGATGATTTGGCCCTCGACCCGCGGAAGCCGGCCGAAGTATTCGCGCAATCGCTCCCGGTCCCGTGCTCCGGTCGTCACCTCGCGGCCTGTAGTGACGACGACCATTGACGCTTGCAGGGCGTCCGCGGCGTCAGAAAGCCACGTTAGCGCCGCGTCGAGCTCACTGCTCGGCCGCAGCGGGCCAGCAGGCGATTGCCAGCACGTGTCCGGCGCGCGCAGGGCCAGCTCGAACCCGTCGGGAAGCTTTTGGCGCCACTTGGCCAGCGTTCCAGGCTTTGGAAGGGGACTTTGGGGGGCCAGCTCCGCGAACCGAAGCTCCGCCGTGTACTTCGGCCCGGGGGGCCGCTCCAACAATGCGCCTGCGAGGAGCTCCATCGGCGAGAGGGTAGTCGCAGCGCCGCGACAAGCAAAGGCGCCTTGCCCCGGCGATCGCAAAGCCGCGCACGGATTGACTAGGGGTGATTCGATGGCCTACAACTGCCGATCAAGAGGGGAACGAGGGCATGGAGCAAGCTCGCAATTACGTCTGCACGGAGTGCGCAAGTGCGGTTCCGTCTGGACACAAGTTCTGCGGGGCGTGTGGGGCGGGCGTGCCGACCGAGGCACAGACGCTCGAGACCCGCTTCTTTGGGGCGCTGCAGATGCCAGGCAAGGCCCGCCTCATCGTCGTCCGCGGTGACGAAGCCATGGGCGAGGGGCTCAGCTACCTCCTTCAGGCCACCGAACACGTCGCGGGTCGCGAGGCCGACCAGATCCCGTTTCCAAGCGACAACTGGCTGAGTCCTTCGCACGCGAACTTCCTCTATCGTGGTGAGAAGCTCGTCGTTAGGGACGAGGGCAGTCTGAACGGCGTGTACATCCGAATTCGGGGCGCCTCACCGATTCAGATCGGCGACCATTTCATGTGCGGCCAACAATTGTTCCGGATCGATGCGACGCCGAAGGACACCTCGGGCCCCGAACCGGACCAGACGCATTTCTATGCTTCGCCGCGGCGTCCGAGCGCGTTTCGCGTCACCCAGATCCTCGAAGGAGGGATGGACGGCATCGTTTGCTGCGCCCACGAGCAGTCGCTGCAGATCGGCCGGGAGGAGTGCGACATCAACTTCCCGGACGACGTTCACATGTCTGCGCGGCATGCCAGGGTCGAAATGTCGGGGGAATCCCTCGAGTTGGTCGACGAGAACTCCCAGAACGGAACTTACGTTCGCATTCGAGGCGAACGAGAGCTGAGCCACGGAGACTATCTGTTTTTGGGTAGGAACCTGCTTCGAGTGGAGGTGACGGCGTGATCGTCTGTTCGCGATGCAGCAAAGACAACCAGGACCACTACAAGTTCTGTCTCGGTTGCGGCGCGGAGCTCCCGCGCCAGTCCTCTAAGCCGCGGTCTTTTTCGGCCCCTACGCCTCCGGGCGGTATGCCGACGACGGGCCGGACCACAGACGCCCCTCAGGCCCCTCAGGCCCCTCAGGTAGCGCAGGCTCCTCAGACTCAAGGGGGCCGGGCCGAGGCACTGGCATCGGCGCCGCAGTTGGAATTGGAGCCGACCGCCGTCCAGCCCGCGCGATCGAAGCCCGTGGCCGTGGAGGACCCGCTGCCGCCCGAGCTCGCACCGCTTGGCGAGGTCACGTCGCCGTGCCCGCACTGCGGTTCGCAGGTTCCCGAGAACTTCCGCTTCTGTCACGTATGCGGCGACGACCTGAATGCGGAGGCTTCCGGCTCGCCGCCTGGCGATGCGCCGGCCGAGCGCGTTTCGGCGCCGGCCGTTGCCGAGGCCCGACAGCCCGCCGCGGCACGCGCACGGCTAGTGCTGATTCAGCCCGACGGCTCTGAAGGCGAATCGTTTCCTCTGTCTGCGGAGGGCTCTCTGATCGGCAGGGGTACGGGCGGCATCTTCGCCAACGACGCGTACCTTTCGCCGGAGCACGCGGAGTTCCGTTTCGAGGGCGACCAGCTCGTCGTCAAAGATATGGAGAGCCTCAACGGCGTCTACATCCGGATCGAGCCCGAGGTTCCGATCGAGCTGTTCGACGGAAGCATCTTTCGCGTCGGGCAGGAGATCCTGCGCTTCGAAGGGCCCGTCGCGCCGGACCCAGCCGACGACGGCACCCAGCACATGGGGAGTCCCCACCGAGGCTATCTAGGTCGCATTTCATTGATGATCGGCCGCCAGACCACCGGCAACAGCTTTCCGATCCCACCTCACGGCATCCACCTTGGCCGCGAGCGCGGCGACGTCGTGTTTCCCGAAGACGGTTACGTCTCCGGCCTCCACTGCCGCGTCAACTCCGAGGTCGGCCATGTGTTTCTCACCGATGTGGGGAGCTCTAACGGGACTTTCGTTCGGGTGTCGAACGAGTCGTACGTCCCGCAGGGCACGTTCGTCTTGATGGGACAGCAGCTTTTCCGTGCCGAATACTAAGCCGGCGCCCGCGTGAGCCCCAGCCGCGAGGAGAGGAAATCTTCGACCCGTTCAGCGATGCGATCCGGTTGCTCGACCGGAGCCGCGTGGCTCGCCTCTTCGATCACCTCGAGCTCCGCGTTCGGGATCGCCGCGGCCATTTGTTCGGCCAGCGCCATCGGCGTGAATGTGTCGTGCTCCGCGGCCACCACCAGCGTGGGGACGTCGATATCCGGAAGGAAACCCTGCGCGTCGTGCTCCCCGGCCCCTTGCAGCATGCGTAAGAACACATCGGGGTCCATCAGCGCGGCGTGCTCCCAGTAGCGTTGAAAGTCTTCCTTTTGGATTCGCTCGCCGTCGAGCTCTCGACCCGCACACGCGACGCGAAAAGCCATCGCCGCAGGGACGCGTCCCCACGCCGCGCGCGCGATGCCCGGGAACATGCGCGATCCTCGAATCAGGGCAGGGAGGACCTGGTCGAGCAGATCCGTCCCATGAAACGTGGTTGTGATGCGGCCGAAAGTCCCGCACATCAGGACTAACGCAGCGACCCCATCGGGGTTCTGCCGATAGTATTCGAGGGCGACCTGGACGCCCATCGAGTGCGCCACGATGACGGGGCTCGCGACGCCCCGGTCGTCGCAGAGCGTGCGAAGGTCGCTGGCGAGGTCTTCGATCGACAGCCGGTCGCGGTCGAGCGGAGGTCCGCTTCGCCCGTGGCCCCGAAAATGCCCGTGCAGGACGCGATGATGCGCTGCGAGACGGGGAGCCAGATAGCGCCAGGCGAAGCCGTCACAGCCGATTCCATCGACCAGAACGACAGGGGGCACCCCTCCCTCGAACTCTTCGTAGAAGAGACGGGTGGCGTCTGCCGCGTCGACAAAGCCTTCGCGCTCGTACTGCACGCGTCGGGCGCTTACTTCTTCGCGGCGTCTTCGGGACTATCCGGGATGTCGTTGACGGAGGGCAGCTTGCGAATCTCCGGAAGGGCGATCTTCACACAGCGTTGGACGATCCAAGAGAGTGAGCGATCCAACCTCGCCGATTCGTGCTTGATGTCGTGTAGCATCGACTCGGGGAAGTAGAGGCTTTGCTTGCGCTTATCAGTCGTGGACATCGTAAGTAATCCTCCGTGCGGACGCAGTGCCAGGTGGCGATCACGCCCCGTTCAACTATCTCGTGGTCCTACCCAGGGATAGATGCAGTGTCAATGACAAAGGTCTCAACGCCATGTTCCATCAGAAATTCGGCCGCAAACCACTCCGCTTGGCCATCGTTGGCATGCTCGCTCTGGCGTTCGTTGCAGCCATGCCCTCGGAGGCTCCCGCGCGCCGCAGCCCGTTCGAGCCGTTGGCCATCTTCGCCCGGGCCCTTGCCTACATCGAACTGAGCTACGTCGAACCGGTCGACCAGGAGAGTCTCGTCTACGGCGCCATTCGCGGGCTCGCAGATTCGCTCGATCCACACAGCGTGTTCCTCGATCCCGAAGAGTACGAGATTCTCAAGAGCGACGCGGAGGGACGCTTTGCGGGCGTCGGCGTCGAGGTGTCGGCGCGCGATGGTTGGCTGACGATTCTCTCCGTGTTTGAAGGGGGGCCGGCCGAGAATGCGGGTTTGCAGCCCGGTGACCGCTTCCTGAGCATTGACGGAGAGCAAGCTCGTGACGTTCGACTGTACGACGCCGTGCGACGCATTCGCGGCGAACCTGGGACGACCGTCGAGGTGACCGTGCGGCGAGAGGGGCAGGACAAGGCACTCGAGCGCACGCTCACGCGGGCGTTCATCGACATCGACCCCATCGAGGCGGCGCTCCTAGACGAGGGGATCGTCTACGTGCGGATCAAAGCGTTTCAGGACGGGACCGCCCGTTTGCTCAGCCACGCCCTCGACAAGGCGGTGATGAAGCGTCGCAAGCGGGGCGGCGTAACCGGCCTGCTGCTCGATCTCCGGGACAACGGCGGCGGGTTGCTCCACGAAGCGGTGTGGGTGAGTGACGAGCTTCTTGCGTCCGGGGTCATCGTCAGTACGCGAGGGCGGGGCGGCGAGAAGATCAGCGAGTACTCGGCGCGGCGAGCGGGGACGCGTCCGAAATGGCCGGTTGTCGTGCTGATCAACGAGAACACCGCGAGCGCTTCGGAGATCGTCGCGGGTGCGCTGCGCGACCATGCACGCGCGGTCCTGGTCGGCGTGCGATCCTTCGGCAAAGGCAGCGTGCAGAACGTCTTCGAGCTTCCAGGAGGCAGCGCCCTCAAACTCACGACCTACCGTTACTACACCCCGTCGGGCCGCTCCATTCAAGCTGAAGGCATCACTCCCGACCTCGTCGCAGAACAACCTCGGGCGGCGGGCGATCCCGAGCCGATCCGCGAGGAAGAGCTCGAACGGCATCTAGCCGCGCAGCCCAATGGCGCCGGCGTATCGAAAGCGCCGGGAAGCAAGCAGGCTCCCAAGGCGACCGGCAAAATACCGGCTCTCTTTGCCGAAGATTCCCAAGGG
>JAUXFZ010000510.1 GCA_030622585.1 Myxococcales bacterium | reverse complement strand
GACCACCGCCCGAGCCGCCACCGCCGCCATTGCAAGCGATCAAGAACAAAGAAAGAAGAGCCGTTGCCACCGGCAACGGAAGCATAAGAAGACGCATCGTTGCAACCTCCCCGGGAGCGGGGTCAAAGAGATCCATCCGCGCAACGTGCCGGCGCTAGTCGCCGTCCGGTGTCGGGGCCTCGCTGGGCTCCTCGCCGTCGATCGGCACTTCGGCTTCCGCAGCAGCAGCTTCGACGTCTTCAACCTCTTCAGCCGCTTCCTGCGTGGCCGCTTGCTGGCGCACCGCGCGGTCGAGCGCCTGCTCGCCGGAGGACGAAAGGAACGCCAACCACACCGAAAGCGCCATGAACGCGAACGCGAAGCCCGCGGTCAGTCGGGTGAGGAGATTGCCTGCGCCTGCGCCGCCAAAAATCTGCTGGCCCGTGCCGCCGCCACCAAAGGCAGATCCGAGCCCTCCGCCTTTCCCCGACTGCAAGAGCACGACGAGAATGAGGAACAAACACACGAAGACATAGACGATTGAAATAAAGGTATACATAAACTCAGCTCTCTGCTCGGCGAACACCGGCATCGATAATCGGAATGAAGTTGTCGGCGGACAACGACGCGCCACCGACGAGTGCGCCATCCACGTCCGGCTGCGAGAGCAACTCGTCCGCGTTGTTGGGCTTCACGCTCCCACCATACAGAAGGCGAACTGAATCCGCCCAGGATTTGCCCTTGAGCTCCGCTAGATGGCCGCGAATCGCGCCGTGTACGGCCTGCGCATCCTCGGCTCTCGCGGTGCGGCCCGTCCCGATCGCCCAAATCGGCTCGTAGGCAACTACCAGCGGCGCCAACGCAGCGGCATCGAGGCCCTCGATGGCCGCCTCGACTTGGCCCAACACCACATCGAGCGTTTGCTCCGCCTCCCGCTGCTCTAGGCTCTCGCCCACGCAGAGGATGGGCACAACCTCGTGTGCAAGCAGGGCAGCGACCTTTTGGCGTACGCCCGCGTCGGTTTCGCCGAAGAACTGACGCCGCTCCGAGTGACCGATGATGCAGTAACCGCAGCCGACGTCGACTAGGAGCGCGGGACTGAGCTCGCCAGTCCAAGCGCCCGTATCTTCCCAATGGGTGTTCTGGGCGGAGAGCCCCACCGCGGAACCGTCGAGGGCCTGCTTGACGGCGGCCAGTGACGTGGCGACCGGACCCACAACCACATCGCAACCCGAGCCGTCGCGCACATGCGCAGCGATCGCGCCCGCCAGCGCCCGAGACTCGGCGACGGTGTTGTGCAACTTCCAGTTGCCGGCGATCAGCGGTGTTCGGGTGCTCATGGCTCGAGGGCTTCCACGCCCGGAAGAGGGCGGCCCTCTAGATACTCCAACGACGCCCCTCCGCCAGTGGACACGTGATCGAAGCGGCTCGCGAGGTCGGCCTGTTGCACGGCGGCTACGCTATCGCCCCCGCCAACTACACTGAACCCGGGGCAATCGGCAGCAGCGCGCGCCACCGCCAGGGTACCTTCGGCAAACGCCGGGTTCTCGAACAGCCCCATGGGCCCGTTCCAGAACACCGCCATGGCGCGGCGCAGACGGTCCCGATACAGCCTCTCGGTTGCCGGCCCGATGTCGAGCGCCATGGCATCGGCGGGGATCGCGTCGACCCCCGTCACCAGCGCCTCTCCGGATTCCACAGAATCGCCCACCCGAACGTCGATCGGAAGCAGGAGATCCACTTGGCTCTCCTCGGCGGCCGCAATCAGGCTCCGGGCGAGAGCTAGCTTGTCGTTTTCGTAAAGGCTCTTCCCGACGGCCGAGCCGCGAGCGGCCAAGAATGTGTTCGCCATCGCGCCGCCGACGAGCAACGCATCGACTTTGCCGAGCAAGGATTCCATCACGCCGATCTTGTCGCTGACTTTTGCTCCGCCGAGAATCGCGACATACGGGCGCGGTGCGTCTGTACGGAGCTTGTCGAGCACCTCGAGCTCGCGTTGCATCAGAAGACCGGCCGCACGCTCCTCCTTGAGACGGGGAAGGGCGCTCACCGATGCGTGGGCCCGGTGCGCCGCGCCGAAAGCGTCGTTCACGTAGGCGGCGCAAGATCCCCCGAGCTCGCGTGCAAAGTCGATGTCATTGTTCGTTTCCGCCGCGTGAAAGCGGAGGTTCTCCAACAGCGCCACCTGACCGTCACGAAGGTCCTGCACGACTTTGCGCGCGCCATCTCCGATACAGTCGTCGGTGAGGCGCACTTCACCGTCTTCAAGAAGCTCCGCGAGCCGGACGGCGACAGGCTCGAGCGAAAGCTCGGGCACCACTTTGCCCTTGGGCCGACCGAGATGCGACGCGAGCACGACGCGGGCGCCTCGTTCGATCGCATAGCGGATCGTCGGGAGGGCGGCGCGAATCCGGGTGTCGTCCGTGACCTCGCCGTCCTTCAACGGAACGTTGAAGTCGACACGAATGAATGTGGTGATGCTGTCGAGGTTCAGGTCCTCGATCGAACGAATCGGCTGGGACACGGGCTCAACCCGCGCTCGACACGATCCGCGCGAGGTCGACCATGCGGTTCGAGAAGCCCCACTCGTTGTCGTACCAGCTCTGCACCTCGACGAGGTCGCCGCCGACCACCTGGGTCTGCGCCGCGTCGCAGATCGATGAATACGGGTTCCCCATGAAGTCGCTCGAAACCAACGGCCTCTCCTCGAAGTAGAACACACCCCGGAGCGGACCTTCGGCCGCCTCCTTGAGAGCGCGATTCACCTCGTCGCGGTCGGTGCTACGGCCT
>JAUXFZ010000167.1 GCA_030622585.1 Myxococcales bacterium | reverse complement strand
TAGACCCCGTCCTTCACGTCCAGTGCCGCCTACAATTCCAATTTTCATCGTTCCCTCACGAGTTGAGCTCGGCCATGAACCGCAGCGTATCCATGTCACGCGAGCCCACCATCATGGTGCCGACCGGCGACTCCTTCCAGCGTTGGAATCGATCGCGAATGCGGTCTTTCGAGCCGATGAGATACAGCGCGTCGACCATTTCATCCGGCACCGCTGCGATGGCTTCATCGCGTTTGCCGTCGAGGAATAGCGTCTGAATCCTCTCGCAAGCCTCCTCGAAGCCGACCCGACTCAAGTAGTCCTTGTAGAAGTTCTTGTCCTTCGACCCCATGCCCCCGATGTAGAGCGCGAGCTGCATCTTGCAAGGCGTCATCGCGTACTGTGGGTCGCCGATGATGACCACCACGGTGGGGGCGATGTCGAAGCTGTCGACGCCTTTGCCGTTGCCCGCTTTCTCGAAGCCCGGGCTGAAATTCTCCATCAGGACTTCGGAGCGTTCGGGATGCATGCACGTGAGCAGGCAGCCGTCCGCGATCTCCGCAGCCATCATCTGCGATTTGGGGGCCATCGAGCCCGTGTAAACCGGAATGTCCGCGCGGCCGCGCACCATGCTCCGAAGCGGCTTGCCCTGTCCCGTGGAACCCTCGCCACGATACGGAATCTGATAGCGCACGCCGTCGAACTCGAGTCGGTCCTCACGCGCAAAGATCATCTTCACGATGGTGATGTACTCGCGGAGCCAGGTGAGGGTCTTGTTGAATGGCACGCCGTGCCAACCTTCGACGACCTGCGGCCCCGACGTTCCAAGTCCCATGATGAACCGCCCGTTCGAGAGCGTATCCATCGTAATCGCCGTCATCGCCGCGTTCGCAGGAGAGCGCCCCGGCAGCTGCATGATCGCCGTGCCCAACTTGATCGTCGAAGTCTGCGGTCCTACCCACGCGAGGGGCGTCACGGCATCATTGCCCCAGGACTCCGCCGTCCAGATCGAGTCGTAGCCAAGTCGCTCGACCTCTCCGATCTTCTCCATGTCCACGAGGTCCTGCACCGTCGTGTTCAACTGGGGTCCAGCGTACCCAAGCGATAATCCGAGCTTCATCACCAACTCCACGGCAAGGGGACTGTCCCCCCTTCTCGGAGGTAGGGGAGCCTATCAGGAAGAACACCCTGTTTCAATTTGATGTGACGGGACGTGCAGGTCAGTCTGCGCGGATGCGGGTGTTGGTGACTGGCGCGTTCGGCAGGCTGGGGCAGGCGGGCCTCGAGCGTCTTCTGCGGGAGGGGCATTCAGTCATCGCCTTCGACGTTCCGAATCGCCGAAATCAGCGGGAGGCGCGGCGGTTCGAAGGCCGTGTGCAAACCGTGTGGGGCGATATCCGGTCCGCCGAGGACATTGGCCCCTGCGTCGAAGAGTGCGATGCGATCATTCACAACGCCGCAATCCTCGCACCGGTCTCGGAGCACCACCCAGACCTCGCGTACGCCGTCAATGTCGGCGGCACGAAGAACATCCTCGATGCCATGAAGCGAAGGGACCAACCGCCCGTCATCGTCTTCGCCTCTTCGCTCGCGGTTTGTGGCCCTCGTGTGCCTGGCGGGCCAGCGTTGACCGGCGCCGACCCCACCGCGCCAAGTGACAACTACACGTCGAACAAGGCCGAGTGCGAGCAGCTGCTTCGAGAATCCGGGCTGCCCTACGTGATTTTTCGCATCGGAGTGTCCGTAGGCGTGAAAGCCGCGGCGGGTGATGTCTCGCCTGCTGTCTTTCGAATGCTCTTCGCGATCGACCCGGCGACTCGCATGGAGTGGGTCTACCCAGCCGACGTCGCTCTGGCGCAAGTTCGCGCGGCGCAGACACCGCAGGCAATCGGCAAGACCTTGATGATCGGGGGCGGGCAGGGCTGCCGCCTGACCTTCGACGAGTTTTACGGAGCGCTGTTCGATGCGACCGGGGTGGGGCGCTTCCCGCCGCAGGCGTATGGCAGGGGCCCGTACTACTGCGATTGGCTCGATACCGATGAGAGCCAAGGACTCCTCGACTATCAGCGCACCACCTTCGGTGCCTTCATCGCTCAGCTACGCAGCGCATCACGATTCAGCCGACCGGTAGTACGGCTGTTCTCGCCGCTCATTCGTTGGTTCATGCTGCGGTCTTCGGACGCCTGGCGGGCTCGGAAGAGCGACGCATAGTCAGGCGCGTTGACTCGACACCGACAGCACCTCGCCGGTCATGTATGAGCTGTAGTCGCTTGCGAGAAACACCATCACATTCGAGATCTCCCAGGGCTCCGCGCCGCGGCCGAACGCTTCGCGCTTCTTGAGCTCTGCGAGCAGGCCGGGTGGGGTGACTTTCTCGAGGAACGGATGCATCGCGAGAGAAGGAGCGACGCAATTCACACGAACGCTACCCTCCGCGGCTTCGATCGCCGCGCATCTGGTCAGAGCCATGACGCCTGCCTTTGCCGCCGCGTAGTGGGCCTGCCCTTCCTGGGCGCGCCATCCGAGCACCGATGCGTTGTTCACGATTGCGCCTTGGCCGCGTGGCATCATGTGTTTCATGGCAGCGCGCGTGCAGCGAAAGCATCCGTTGAGCGTGACGTCGAGGACTAGGTTCCATTGCTCGTCGGTCATGTCGCAGATTTTGGCGTATCCGCCGAGCCCGGCGTTGTTCATCAGGATGTCTACGTGACCCATCTTGGCAGTCGCGTGCTCGAACATCGCCTGCACTTCGTCTTCCTTCGTGACGTTGCACAGGATGGTCTCCGGACGCACGCCAGTTTCGGCCTCGATTTTGTCGGCCGCTTCCCCGAGCCGCCGCTCGTGAATGTCGCTGATCATGAGCCCCGAGGCGCCCTCTTCGGCGCACCGAATGGCGGTTGCAAAGCCAATGCCGGTGCCCGCGGCGGCCGTCACGAGGACTGTCTTGCCTTCGAGCAGCTTGTGCCCGCCGACGTACGTGGGTTGTTTGGTCATCGTGGCTCCTTCGGCAGCCCGAGTCCTCGTTCGCCGATGATGTTTCGCTGAACCTGGTTCGAGCCGGCGTAAATCGTGTCGGCTCGAGAAAAAAGATACCACTTCTGCATACCCGTCAGCTCATAGGGCGCGCCGTCGAGGAGCTCTGCCTCCGGACCGAGCAAGTCCATGGCGAGCTTGCCGAGGTCGCGATGCCAGTTGGACCAGTAGAGCTTACTGATGAGCGCTTCGCGGTTCAGGTCGGCGCCTTCGTGTTCCAGCATCCGGAGGGCGTTCACACGCATGACCTTGAGGCCGATCCCTGCGTTTGCAATCCGTTGCCGAAAGACCGGATCACTCGCAGCGCCAGTGCGCTTGGCAACCGCGACGACCTCCTCGAACTCTTTTTGGAAGAGGTACTGCTGGCCGAGTGTTGATGCGCCGCGTTCGAAGGCGAGCGTCCCCATCGCGACCTTCCAGCCGTTGTTGATGCCGCCGACCACGTGGTCCTTGTGTGCCTTGGCGCCGTCGAAAAAGACCTCAGCAAACTCCGAGCTCCCCCCCATCTGTTTGATGGGGCGCACCTCGATGCCCTCTTGCTTCATGGGAAGCAGGATGTAGCTGATGCCCCGGTGCTTTGGCGCCTCGGAATCGGTTCGGCACAGCACGAAGCACCAGTTCGAGTAGTCCGCGCCCGAGGTCCAAATCTTCTGCCCCTCGATGAGCCACTCGTCGCCAACCAAGGTAGCCTTGGTCTGCACGTTGGCGAGGTCGGACCCGGCTCCTGGTTCCGAGTACCCTTGACACCAGATCTCCTCGCCTGAAACGATCGGTGGCAGAAAGCGTTTCTGCTGTTCGGGTGACCCGAAGTGGATAAGCGTCGGACCGAGCAGCGTTTCGCCGATGTGCCCGACGTTGCCTGGCCCGTTTGCTCGGACGTATTCCTCGTTGAAGACCGCCTCTTCCTTGATGGTGCAGCCACGCCCGCCGAGCTCTTTCGGCCAGCCGATGCAGTTCCAGCCGGCGGCGCCCATGGTCTTACTCCAGGCGATGCGCTCCTCGATGTACGTGTCCTGGGCGCCCGACATGCCGCGTCCTTGGAGGTCCTTGAAGGGACCGTCGAGTTGCTCCTGCAACCACGCGCGGGCCTCCTGGCGGAACGCTTCCTCTGCTTCGTTGAGTTGCAGTTCCATTACAAACCCATGCGCCTTGCGAATCGCTCGCGGTGAAAGGAGGGATCGCCCAATAGCGTCTCCGTCGCCTTGGCTCGCTTGAAGTACATGTGGGCCGGGTGCTCCCAGGTGAAGCCGATTCCGCCGTGAATCTGGATGTTCTCGGCCGCACAGTGAAAGAAGGTATCAGAGCAGAACGCCTTGGCGCCCGATGCTGCCTCTTCGAGGTCCGCCTCGCCTTGGCCGGCTAGGGCGCTCGCGTAAAAGGCAGCGGACCTAGCGGACTCGACCATCATCAGCATGTCCGCACACTTGTGTTTGATGGCTTGGAACGAACCGATGGGCCGACCGAACTGCTTGCGGACTTTCGCGTACTCGACCGCCATGTCGAGGCACATCTCTGCGGCGCCCACTTGCTCGGCCGCCAGCGCGATCCTCGCGAGGTCCAAGGTCCGCTCACAGAGCGCCCAGCCTCGGCCCTCTTCGCCGAGAAGAGCGTCGTGCGCAACCACCACGTCGCGCAGCTCGATAGACGCCAGGCGCCGCGTCTGATCCATCGTTGGCAGCCATGTGCGCGTCAGCCCCTCGGCGTCACCCGGCACGAGGAATAAGCTCACACCTTCCGGGCCCTTGCTGTTCTCGGTGCGCGCAGCGATCACGAGTAGAGCAGCCGTGTGTCCGTCGACGACGTAGCTCTTGGCCCCGCGAAGAATGTAGCCCGCGCTATTGCGTGAGTAAGTGGTCTCCACGCCCTCCGCGTCCATCCGGTGGTTCTTCTCCGCGTAGGCCAGTGTCGCGGTCGTCTCGCCGGCGGCTATGCCGGGCAGATAGCGCTCCTTGTGCACGTCGTCGCCACCGAGCATGAGCGCATTGGCACCGAGGCAAATCGTCGAGAAGAAAGGCGAGCACAGGAGCGAGCGACCCATCTCCTCCATGAGCGGATGCAGGTCGAGGTAGCTCATGCCGAGCCCGCCGTACTCCTCGGGGATCGTGAGCGCCGTCCACGCGAGCTCCTCCGATAGCTGTTCCCAGGTTGCGGAGTCATAGCCCTGCTCGGTTTCCATTGCGGCGCGAACGCGCTCCTCTGACGATGCCACCGTCAAGAAGCGGCGCGCAGCCCGCCTCAGCTCGTCCTGATCCTCCGAGAACGAAAACTCCACTGGCTTACGCTCCTCGATTGACGGTGGCGGCCAACAGGAACGCTGGCGTTTCTCCGCCGCCATGCACCACGAGATTGGCCCCGCTCACATACGATGCGAGCGGCGAAGCGAAGTACATGCACGCCCCTGCGACGTCCTCGGGCGTGCCGAGACGGTTGAGGGGCACGGTTGCGGCGACCCGTGCGATGCCTTCTTCGCCGCCGTAGTGAAGGTGGGCCTGCTCGGTCCGGACCATGCCCGCGGAGATGACGTTGATCCGAACTTTGGGGCCCCATTCGATGGCCAATGTGGCGCTGAGATTGATGAGCCCGGCCTTAGCGGCGCCGTACGCGGCCGTGCCGGGGGAAGGGCGCACGCCGGACACGCTGCCTATGTTGATGATCGAACCGCCCGAGTCCTGACCCTGCATGACCCGATTGGCTTGCTTCGCACAGTGAAGCGCGGCGGTGAGGTTGAGCTGAATGACTTGCTCGGAGAAGCGTGAAGACGCCATCGCCGCTTCCGCGAATGGTGCGCCGCCGGCGTTGTTGACCAGCACATCGAGGCGACCGAGACGCTCGACCACTTCGTCGACCATCTTCTCGACTTGCTCGGCATTACGCACGTCGGCGCCGACGAAGATAGCGCTCTTTGCGCCCGCGTTCGGAAGTTCGTCCGGCGCATTGCGTCCGCATACCGCGACGTCAGCACCGGCGGCGAGGAAAGCTTGCGCAATCCCCCGCCCAATGCCGCGGGCTCCACCGGTGATCAGGACCACGCGTCCAGTGAAGTCGAGCGGGTTGCTCACGTTCCGTACACCTTCACCAACGGCTGCGC
>JAUXFZ010000262.1 GCA_030622585.1 Myxococcales bacterium | reverse complement strand
GTAGAGCACGATGCCCACCGAGAAAATGTCACTGCGGAAGTCCAACTTGTCACCGAGAATCTGCTCGGGGCTCATGTAGCTCGGAGTCCCGAGGCCCGTGCCAGTCTCGGTCAGGTCGCCAAAGTGCTCGTGACGCGCAATGCCGAAGTCCATCAGCTTCACGTCACCCTGCATCGACACCATGATATTCGCGGGTTTGATGTCGCGGTGAATGATCCCGCGGAAGTGCGCGTAGTCGAGACCGCGGGCGAGTTGCAGCGTGATGATGGCCGCGATGTCAGCCGGCAGTCGTGGCGAGCGCTCGAGCAAATCGTAGAGGTCGATCCCGTCGACGTACTCCATGATGATGAACATCGACCGACCGTCTTTGATGAAGTCGATGACGTGTAGGATGTTCTCGTGCTGAAGCGACGCCATGAAGTGCGCCTCGCGTTCGAACCGCTCGGCGAACTGGCTGTCGATGGCGATCGACGGTTTGAGCGCTTTGATGGCGACCCGCCGATTGAGCGGTTCCTGGATCGCCTCATAGACGACAGCCATACCCCCGCTGCCGATTTCACCGAGAACGCGACACGTTCCGATTCGCTCAACCATCGCGATCCATCACACTAGGTGGGCGCCCGAGCGGTGTCAACGATCGCCAAAACTTTTGGGAAAACCGACACTTAGGGCGGAGATTCGGCCTCAGGGCCCGGGAGCACGCAGAGCCCCCGCTCCACCCAATCGGTGCCGCCACGGCCGTCGCGAATCACGAAGGTGAAACGCACCAGCAAGCCGTCTTCGGGCGCCTCGGAAAACGGCCGCCAGTGCGTCAGGACCGAGCGCGCAGGATCGGTGATGAACGAGAAGGTGCGCTCGAGGTCGCCGCCGTCTGTCAACCAGCTAACCTGCATCTCCTCGGTCACGGTCATCTCGCCGACCATGTAGGACTGGAGGCTGTCCGGCGTCACGTGCAGGTTGATACTCGAGGGGGAGCTGCCGGCCACCGGATGATCGGCTCGCTCTTGCTCTGTAATCGCGTCGAGATCGGACTTGCAGCCCGTGCGGGGTGCGCTCCGCGGGACTCCCTGCTCATAGGGTGGCGGCCAAAGTCGACCGTTGAGATCGACCGTCGAAATCTCCGGGTTCAGGTTCGGGTCGTCCGGCGTGACCTCGATCGGAATCTTGACCGACACGAACCGCCCCTCGTTGTTTGGATCTTCGCAGGGGTTCAGGTTGTCGGTTTCACCGAGAATGAAACGAAGTATCGCCTCCGTCGCGGGGGGGCCATCGGCGCATATCGCCCCCTGCACGACGACGCTGGTGGCTTGGACGGAGTCGAGCTCGGCTTCCGAGGGCACCTGGAATCGAATGACGGGGAACGCGAACGGGTCGTCGGGCGAAGGACCGACGCAACCGTCGCAGGGCTGAATCAGGTCGCGGCAAATCGGCGACCCGATGAGCGTCAGCGCGGGGATGCAGGCGACAAAAGACCATTCGAGCAGCGGCGGGGTCAACGCGGGAATCTGGGGAATCTCGGAGGGAGGAGCGCCCTGGTCGATCACCAGAAGCGAGACCTCGATCTGGTCCTCGGGGTCGGGTCTCGCGCGACCGGGCTGGCCCTCTACCTCGACCACCGCGGCGACGACCCGAAGGTCGATCACCGCCCAGGCGGGAAGGAAGCTCTCGCTGCAGCCGACCACGAGGCACAGCGCCGCCAGACCCAAGCGAGACCCATGGCCCATCATAGCTCCCCCCTGATTCCAAGCGCGGGGATAATCGGAAGGCCGAGCAGCGGGGTCTGCTGGCTGAAGTCGTAGTTGAAGATGATGCCTTCCTGGTTCTGCTGATTGTAAGCGTTTCGGATATCGAGGAACACGGCGAGCTTCCAGCCGTCGAAGATCCACTTCTTTTGGATGCGGATGTCGAGCTGATGGAACAACGGGCTTCGCAACGTGTTCACGCGGCCGTCGATCGGGATGTAGACATCGTTGAGGGCATCGTAGATCGAGCCGATGACGGGCGTGTTCGGATTGCCACTGACGACGCGGAACGTACCGCCGATCTCCCAGTTGCGCGGGAAATTGTAAACAAACGCGGCCGTCAGGATGTGCGTTTGATCGAAGTCGAACAATCGCCAGGGCTCGAGCGGACCATCCTTGCGCTCACTTCGCGACAGCGTGTAGGAAAAATAACCGAAGTACTGTCGCCCTGTCGCCGGACGAATGTTGACGCTGAATTCGGCCCCGTAGATGCGCCCGATCCCGCCGGTTACATAGAATGGCGCTTCACCGTTCGGGGTCGATATCGCCCGGTCCCACAGATATTTGTAAAAGCCCTCGACGCCGAATCGAGCGCCCGGGAGCGCGTCGTACTCCCAGCCGGCGCCTACATGCACCGCCTGGATTGGATCGAGATTGGGGTTGCCGATGGTGCTGTCGGACTCTTGAATCTCGGGCGGCTGACTAAAGATGCCGACGCCGAGTTTGACCCGCATGTCCTCGGCGACGGTGAAGACCGTGGTAACGCGTGGATCGACGGTAAACGCGGTGATGTCGCTGAAATAGTCCATTCGGAGGCCGAGGATGAGCTCGGTCACCTTGCCCAGTTTCAGGCCCGACTCGAAATAGACGCCGGGGCGAAAGATCGTAGTGTCCACATCGGCGAACACGTCATCTTGACCCGCCAACGAACCCTGTTGGCTGCCCGCCCCCTCTTGGGCCTGTGGCTGCGGCCCGAAGTACGTCAGGTCGATGGGTGCGGTGTACACGTCCAACCCTGCAATCAACCGCACCCTGTCGCTGATCTGGTAGCGCCATTCGCCGCGGCCATAGGTCTGAATGAAGGTGCCGTCGAGCCGGAATGCGTCGCCGAGTGCGAACTTGATCTTGCTGGGACCCACGTTGAACGTGAGTTCCTGGTCGACCTTGTCTCCGACCCGCCGGGTCCAATCGATTTGGTTGTTGTAGAAGGAGGTGGCCAGTTGTGTGTCGCCTCGAATGGCAGGGTCGTCGCCCGCTGCCTCGTCCAAGATGAGCTCGAGGCGGTCGTTGGACCCGTAAGCAGAAATGCGCACGCGGTCTCGTTTTGTCGGGACGAAGTTGAGCTTGAACTGATAGTCGATGTAGACGGGTGCCTGGCGCACCCCCACGTCGTCAGGAAGCAGCGCGGGCAAGAAGAGGTCGAGGATGCTCCGTCGAAGGCCGCCCGAGATGCTGATCTTGTCACTGAGCGGCGCCTCGATGGTCACGAACGTGTCGATGACCGAGATCTCAGCCACGCCATGCACACGATCTCGCGCCGGGTCCCGGGTCGTCACCTCCAGGATGCCACCGGTCCGACGGCCGTAGCGGACGGAGAAGTTGCCGGGATAGAAGTCGATCTTCTCGAGCATGTACGAGTTGTAGATGCTGGTCAGGCCACCGAAGTGATAGATCAGCGGCACGGGCACCCCGTCGATGAACGACTCGCTGTCCCCGGGGGCTGCGCCGCGGACGATCAGTAGCCCAATGCCGAACGGCGGTCTGGCGACGCCAGGCAGAAGCTCGACCGCCCGAAGCGCATCGCCGCGCGTGCCCGGAATACGCGTCAGCTCTTCCTTATCGATCGTGCGCTTCACCACCTCGCGGGGCGGCGCGTCGATCACAGCCGTCTCGCCGCATCCACGGTACGCCGCCCTCTTCTTCGCACCCAGCCGGTAGATGACCTGGGTGACCTGCCCGGCGACGATCTCTTCCTCGACCTTCAGGTCGCCGTACTCACCCCCGAGGACGTTGACCTCGTATTTGCCCGGCTCGAGGTCGGTCGCCACGAAGGTGCCGTTGGATCCGGACACCAGATCGCGAACGAGTTCGCCCCGTTCGTCGGCGATCTCGATCCCGACGGCACCCGCGGCGCTGTCGTCTTCCGCGAGCAGGATCGTCCCGGACAGCCACCCCGTCGTCATCTCCTCGGGTGGCGCCGTGAGCTCGAACACGTACCGGTAGCGAATGCGAGAGGCGATCGGTTCCCAGTCCGCGCGCGCGGGCTCGAAGACAAACTGGCGCGCGGCCGCGAGCGCGGCTTCGTCGAACGACTCGCCAGCAGATCGCGCCACGCTGACTTCGGTGACGAGACCGTCTTTGCCCACGACGATGTCGAGCTCGACGACTGCCTCCACGGGCTCTTCACCTTCGGCTTCCGGGTGGGCCGCCTCGACGAAACGGACGAGCTTCGGTGGCGTGACGAGCGGCTTG
Source organism: Myxococcales bacterium (assembly GCA_030622585.1). Classification (GTDB taxonomy): domain Bacteria; phylum Myxococcota_A; class Polyangia; order Polyangiales; family Houyiibacteriaceae; genus SG8-38. The sequence continues at coordinate 677 of JAUXFZ010000262.1, read as the reverse complement.
CTCTCCGCCTCGGGCGTCTTCTGCGCGTACGTACCGCTCGATAGAAAGCTCACGACCAGAACCGCACCGAGTAAGCGAAGCACCCTCGCAGCATACGGAGGCGGCGTTACCGGTACAAACGAAACCGTGGGCACGCTAGGGCCGGACAGCTCAGCCTGAGGACCGAACCGCCTTCAGCCACTCGCCGCTGAGCACGAACTTCGGAAACTTGTAGAACTGCTCCGAGAAGATTCGTTTGATGAAGTCGCCGGGGCCATCGAAAGGCAAGGGCGGGTTGGGCTCCTTCTTGTGACCAGCGCCCTGGACCGCGATGGACGCCAGCGGCAACGCGAGGGCAAGCGACGCCTCAGCCCAGCGACCCTGCGTGGCCGAAGACACCGCGTAAAGGACGCCCAGGACAAAGAGCGGCACCATCACGATGTGGAGCAGCAGGTTCGTCCTGTTCTGATGGAAGCGCGGGTAGTCCTGCATGGCGAGAGGATACATCGCAACGATCGTCAGTGGGGAGGGTGATGTGACCCCGTGTCGTCGCCAGGCTGTCACACAGCTGTCACACGCGGGTCTCAGAGTCCGGGCGATCGGAGCAAGTACATTGGCAAGAATGCATCGAAATGGTTTGGTTTTTCTGGTTCTAGCGATGGCGGTCGCCCTGTCCTCGTGTACCTCGGGCAAGAGCC
>JAUXFZ010000099.1 GCA_030622585.1 Myxococcales bacterium | reverse complement strand
GCCGCACTTCGAGAAGATGCTCTACGACAATGCCCAACTGGCGGTCGTCTATCTCGAGGCTTGGCAGTACACCGGGGATCAGTCGTATCAGCGCGTCGCGCGTGAAATCCTGGACTACGTCGCCCGTGAGATGACCGCCCCTGGAGGCGGCTTCTACTCCGCAACCGATGCGGACAGCCCGACGCCGGCTGGACACGATGAAGAGGGCTGGTTCTTCACCTGGACTCCGGCCGAGCTCGAGCTCCTTCTCGGCGCCGACGACGCGGCCATCGTGTCAGCGGCCTACGGTGTAACCCAAGGAGGAAACTTCGACGGACGAAACATTCTTCACCGGGTTAAGACCGACCGCGAGCTTAGCGGTGCGTTGCACATCTCGCCCACGCGCATTGCCGAGGTGTTGGCGAGCGCCCGGAGCACCCTCTACGACGCTCGAGCGTCGCGGCCGCCACCCATCCGTGACGAGAAAATCATCGCGGCCTGGAACGGCATGATGATCAGCGCGTTCGCACGAGCAGGATGGATGCTCGCCGAGCCTGGGTACACCGACGTTGCGGCCCGTGCTGCGGGGTTCGTGCTCAAAGCGATGCGCGCCGAGGATGGGTCGCTCGTGCGCACGTATCGCGAGGGGAAGAAGGGCTCGACGTCTTTCCTCGACGACTATGCGTTCATGGTAGGTGCCTGCCTCGACCTCTACGAGGCGACCGGCGATGTGACTTGGCTCGAGCGCGCGGTCGAGCTGCAAAGTGACCAAGATGCCCGCTACCTCGATGGCCAGAATGGCGGCTACTACCTCACGCCGAGCGGAGGCGAGACCCTGTTGGTACGGGAGAAGCCGGCATTCGACCGCGCCGTGCCTTCCGGAAACTCGGTGGCCGCCAGAAACCTCCTTCGCCTCCACGACTTCACGACGGACCCCAAATGGCGAGGCGCTGCTGAGCGGGTGTTCGCAGCACTGAGCTTCCGCGTCACGCGTGCGCCCAACGGTTTTCCGCTGCTGCTGGTGGCCCTCGACCACTACTACGACACGCCCCTCGAGGTCGCGGTCGTGGCTCCTCTCGATCGGGAGGATGCCGCTGCGTTGGGGAAGCGACTGCGCAAGACATTCGTCCCCAACAAGGCGTTTGCCGTCCTGACCGACGCTGAAGCCGCCGCGCAGCAAGCACAGGTGCCTTGGCTCGAAGGGAAGCGGGCGATGGGCGGAAAAAGCACCGCATACGTGTGCGAGCGCGGCAGGTGTGATCTGCCGACAACGAACCCGGCCGCGTTTCAGAAACAGATCAACCGGCGCAAACCCTATCCGAGCTTCGTCAAGACGTCTCCGCCGCGCTTGCCTTTCGAACGCGGGAAGTGATGACCGATCGGCCGGATGAGTGGGTTCTCGCGAGTCACAACGCCGGCAAGGTTCGCGAGCTCAGCACGCTGTTCGCACACCTTCCCGTCGTCCTTCGCACCGCGGGTGAGCTTGAGCTTCCCGAGCCCGAAGAGACAGGCGCCACCTTCGAGGCCAACGCAGAGCTCAAAGCGATTGATGCCGCCAGGGCGACCGGGCAACCGGCGGTTGCGGACGATTCAGGCGTCGCGGTTCACGTCCTTGGCGGTGAACCGGGGATCCACACCGGTCGCTGGGCGGGCGAGGGGCGCGATTTCGAGGTTGCACGCCGTCGCGTCCAGGAGCGACTGGTAGAGCTTGGCCCCGGGGTGAGTCGCCGCGCTACCTACGTGTGCGTCTTGTGCGTCGCCTGGCCCGATTCGCGAGTCTGCATCGTTCGCGGGGAGACGCAGGGAACCCTGGTCTGGCCTGTCCGCGGCGAGTTGGGCCACGGCTTCGAGCCGATGTTCTTGCCGGACGGCTTCGCGGTGACGTACGGCGAGATGGCGGCGGAGCATCGTACGCGCGTCAACGCGCGCGCCGCGGCGATGAGAAAACTCGAAGAGGCCGTTTTCGCGCCGAGTCGGCCTAGGGCCGGCACCTGAGGTCGGAGTACGGACAAACGAACCGAACGTGAAGGTGGTCGGTGTGATTCCGGAAGTGCCGAATCACACCGTTCGGCTCGTACTTCCCGCGTGGGTATTGGATCCACCGGTCGAGCTGCGCCTTGGTTGCGCCCTTTCGCTTCGCGTATCGGTAGAGCTTTGCTTGCAAGCGGTAGTCGATGAAAACCATCTCGGCTTGGCCGTTGCGAAGCCAGTACTCGAGCAGCGTCCACTGCCGCGCGACATCGAGCTCGGAGGACCTGAAATTTTCGAAGCTACATCCGCGGGAGCTGCACTCGTCTTGGTAGTAGCTGATGTCGGCGTCGCGTCCGTTTTGGTGACTCTTGTGGTCGCGGAGCTTGCCACCGTTACGGTCGCTGATGTCGTGGACGCGCACCACCTTCGTGCGCTTGAATTTCGCGTCGACGTCGTCGAACGCGCCTACGATCCATCGTGTCGTTTCCTCGGTGCCGTATGTGCGAGCGGGCGTTCGAATCACGTAGCCGCGGTGCGGAGGCAACCGAACACCATTTTCGAGCCGCCCTCGGTTGGTCGGCCCAACCGCCTGGGACGGGCTCACCGGCGCTCGCGTGTAGATCCGGACCTTGGTGCCCGCGCGCGGTGTTCGTTGGTTGAGGTTCGTATTCCAACGGGCAAGGTCACGCGCACTCACGTCGTAGCGATCAGCAACGGCTAACAACGTGTCGCCTCGCTCGAACCGGAACACGACCTCCGGCCTGGGTGCCCCGACGTCGATGGTTTGCCCAGGGTAGATCCGGTCCGCCTCGAGCCCGGGATTGGATATGAGCAACTCGCTGATGGTGGTGTCGTGCTTGAGCGCGACGCCCGTCAGCGTGTCGCCGCTCTGGACACGGTACGTTCTTCCGCCCTTCTTCTTCTCGGGGCTCTCTGGGGTCTTGTGGTGCGCGCGCACGGCCACAGCGGTCGAGGGGTCGCGTGCGGCGACGCGCGGAGCGCGGTCCGCCGGTGCTTTCGATGGCGGTTCGGCCGCCCCATAGTCGAACGGTGGCGTCCAATCGATCTGTGGGCCCGCGTCTTGTTCTGCGCTCGGGCCGACGACGAGCTTCTGACCGATGCGGATCAGATCACTGTTCAGCTCGTTCCACTCTTTGATCTGCTCGACCGACACCCCGGCGCGCTCTGCGATCAAACCGAGCGCGTCGCCCCGCTTCACGATCACGACCGGCGCATCGGCCTCCACCCGGGACGGAGCCAAGACGGCAAGGCACAGCAGTGCGATCCCGAGCGCGCGGAGCATCCCGATCCGGTGTATAGGGGATGCTGCTTTTGGCCAACAAACACGCGAAAAGCGCAAGATGTGGCGCCCAGGACCAGGCTTGATATTTTGATCAGATGGGTCGGGGCTTGCAACGGGTGACTTGGGCTTGGACGGCAGCACTCTTCGTGTTGACGGCGTGCCAAACCAGCTCTTCACGCACGGCCCGCTCGGTCGATGCCGGACCGCCACGCTACGGCGTGTCGTGCCCAGTCGAAGGCGATTGCAATCCATCCGTCGCACTACTGGTCGGACTATCAGCGCCGAGGGAGCCGACCCGTTGCACTGCCGCGCTGATCGGGTCGCGCATCGCCGTTACGGCTGGACACTGTGTGGCGCCGGAGCTCACGGCTGGAGGCGGATGTGACGGAGTGTGGCTCGGCTTCGCCGGGACCGACGCCGGCTCGCCTGAATGGATCGGCTGCGAGCGCATCCTGTCGGTGTCGACGCCGAGCGCCACGTTGCTGCTACCTGACTACGCGATCCTGGAGCTTGCCGAGGAGACCACGCGCCCGTCGATTCCTCTCGGCGAGGGGGAGATGGCGCTCGGAGAGGTCGTTCAGATGGTCTCGGTGACGGCAGATCGTTTCTACGACGACGTCCACCAGGTGCGGAGTCGCCGCTGCGTGGTCGACGACAACCGCAAGCTGTCCCTATGGAGCTCAGCTCCGTCCCGCTCGATTCGTGTTCTGTCCTCGTGCCCGATTCGCGAAGGCAGCTCCGGCGCGCCGGTGCTCGATGGAGATGGCCGGCTTCGCGGGCTCGTCCATGCGGGCGGGCCACCGTTCTTCGCCTTCGGCTTGATGACGTTACTGCCGCAACCAGTCGAGCGCGACGACGGTTAGTACCGTCACGACGCCGATCACCATGACGAGTAAGCTGGCTGGCAACGGGGGCGCTGCCGGCATTCGCCTACGCGATGTAGGCGGGATCTGCATTCCTCTGCGGCCGCTCTTGTCCCGAGCGAGACGCGGAGGGTCAGATTCCACCGATGCGCTAGTCGTTCGCGCGATCTCCATGAGCTGCCGCTTTCGTGACTCTCCGTTCGGAAAGAGCTCTGTCATCCAGTCTGCGATCTCCGCTGGGCCCACCAGCTCCCCTTGCTTGGCGAGGAAGCGACGAAGCGCTTGGCCCATTTGGCGGGCGCTTTGCCAGCGTTCGTCCGGGCTGCGTTGTAGGGCCTTCAACACGATCTCGTCGAGCTCCCCGGGGACCTCACTTCGGTGGTCTGACGGCGGACGAATCTCACCCGACAGGACCGCGTACATCGTGTTCACGTCGGTGTCGCGAAGGAAAAGCCGTCGCAGCGTCAGTAGCTCCCACAGCACGGCCCCCAACGCCCACACATCGACCCGCCGGTCGACGACTGCCGCGGTCATCTGCTCGGGCGCCATGTACGGGAAGGTGCCCTTGACTTGGCCTGCCTCGGTGCAGTGAACGCGTTGTCGCGCATGCGCGATGCCGAAATCGACTACCTGCGTGGCGCCGTTGTACGTCACGAAGAGATTCTCTGCGGAGACGTCCCGGTGTACGACATGCAGTGACTCACCCTCAGCGTCCTGGAGCTCGTGTGCTGCGTGCAGGCCTTCGCATGCCTGTGCGATGACAGCCGCCATGCGCGCCGGCAGCAGTGCCGAGCTTCGCTGCTCCGCGTTCGCCACCACCCGCCGATAGACGCGCGACAGTGGCTCTCCGACCAGGTACTCCATCGCGATGAAGTACTCGCTGTCGGCTTCGCCGAAGTCGAAGACGCTGCAGACGTTTGGGTGCGTGATCCGTGAGGCGATGCGCGCCTCGTCGAGAAACATCTCGATGTAGTCTTTTTCGTCCGCGAGATGAGGGTGGATGCGCTTGAGCGCCACGAGCTTCTCGGAACCCGGGACCCCGCCGGCCCGCGCCAGATACACGCTCGCCATGCCTCCTGACGCAAGCTCGAAGCACAATTGATAGCGGCCGATCTTCTCCGGCGTGGCGCGCGTAGGCACTTCGGAATCGGGCGGCGGTCTCTGACCGCGGCTAGGGCGTACGGATTCCATGTCTTTTGCGCTCGAACCCTCCATCATGGCTTCCAAATAGGGACGGAACAGACCTCCAAATACCGTCTCTATCAAAGTATTACACTAACGCTTCACATTCCAGGGGTTATTTGCCTTGGCTCGGAGGCCTCCGGTTGACTTCGCCAGTTTAAGGCCCTATTCATTAGGCTTTGCATGGTCACAGCCTAATGACTTTAGGAAAAACATACGTTCTGGATGGAATCGATCGGCAACTCCTCGACGAGTTGCAGAGCGACTGCAAGCGATCTCTCAAGGAGATTGGGGCCTCGGTGGGTCTGAGCGCCCCCTCGGTCATGGAACGCGTCCGCAAGCTTGAAAACGCTGGAATTATCCTCGGTTACCACGCGTTGCTCGACGCTCGCAAAGTGGGTCTCGACATTTCGGCCTTCATTGGGGTGTCGATCAGCAATCCCAACCTGCTCGCCGCGTTCGAAGAGTGGGTCGACTCGATGCCCCAGGTTCTCGAGTGCCACCACGTGACCGGTAGCCACACCCTACTTCTCAAGGTAAAAACGCAGAACACTGAGGACCTGGAGCAACTCATCAGTCGCGTCCGGTCCATGGAAGGGGTTGCCAGCACCGAGACCATGGTGGTGCTGTCGACCCACACCGAGAGGGTAGAAGTCGCCCTGCCCGCCGCCGAGCCCGCGTCCGATACGCGGCGCCGCAAACGTCCCCGCCGCCGAGCGGGCACCCCCGAAACCCCCCAGACCACGCAAACATGAAGTACGGACTCCCTGAAAAACACGGCCTCTACGACCCGGCCAACGAGAAGGACGCCTGCGGCGTGGGCTTCGTCGCTCAGATCAAGGGCGTCGCGTCCCATCAGATCGTCAAAGACGCCAACCGCATCCTCTGCAACATGGACCACCGTGGCGCTCGCGGCTCGGAGACGAACACGGGGGACGGCGCGGGGATGCTCACGGCCATCCCGGACAAGCTCTTGCGGCGCGTGGCCAAAGAGGAGCTCGGGATCGACCTTCCCGAGCCGGGTAAGTACGGCGTGGGCAACATCTTCCTACCGACCGACGACGAGGAGCGCGCGTACTGCAAGGCCGCGTTCCTGAGGTCGATCGAAAGACAGGGGCAGCACTTCCTCGGCTGGCGCTGCGTGCCCACCGACCCGGACGGCGCCAATCTGGGACCCACGGCGGCGCAGAGCATGCCGTACATCGAGCAGCTCTTCATCGGCGCGGCCGACGGGCTCGACCAAGACGCCTTTGAGCGCCAGCTCTACGTCATCCGCAAGAGCGCCGCGAGCCCGCTTCGCGTGGACGAAAGCCTGAAGCAGCGAACGATGCTCTACGCATGTTCGTTGTCGAGCAAGACGATCATCTACAAGGGCATGCTGGCCTGCGAGCAGGTGCTTCCGTTCTACGGAGACCTCACCGACCCGGAGTACGAAACGCATCTCGCGATGGTGCACTCGCGGTTCGCGACCAACACCTTCCCGACCTGGGAGCGCTCGCAGCCGCTCCGCTGCCTCAGTCACAACGGCGAGATCAACACCCTGCGCGGCAACAAGAACGCGATGCATTCACGCCAGGGCGTCGTCGAAGGCAAGCTCTTTGGCGACGATTTGCGCAAGCTTTTCCCGGTCGCCGAGCCGGGGCTCTCGGACTCGGGCACCCTCGATAACGTCCTCGAGTTTCTGTACATGAACGGCCGCACGATGGCCGAGGCGGCCATGCTGATGATTCCCGAGGCCTGGCAGCGCCACGAGGACATGCCGCAGGTCAAGCGCGACTTCTATGAGTACCATTCGTGCCTCATGGAGCCCTGGGATGGGCCGGCCTCGATCGCCTTCACCGACGGTACGGTGATAGGGGCCGTTCTCGATCGAAACGGCCTTCGCCCGAGCCGCTACTACCTCACCCATGACGACCGGGTGATCATGGCATCGGAGGTCGGCGTGCTTCCGGTCCCGCCAGAGATGGTCAAACACAAGGGACGACTCAAGCCCGGGCGGATGTTCCTGATCGACTTCGAGCAGGGCCGCATGATTCCCGACGCCGAGCTCAAGAACGACATCGCGTCGCAACGTCCCTACGGCGAGTGGCTCAACGAGCAGCGCCTCACATTGACCGAGCTTCCCGTAAACGACGACGCGCATGGGTTCGACCCCGACACGCTCTTGTCGCGTATGCAGTCGTTTGGTTACACCACCGAGACGATGCAGTTCATGTTGCGGCCGATGATCGAGCAGAAGCGCGATCCGGTCGGGTCCATGGGCAACGACTCGGCCCTCGCGGTCCTGAGCGACCAGCCGCGCCTGTCGTACGACTACTTCAAGCAGCTCTTTGCGCAGGTCACCAACCCGCCGATCGACTCGATCCGCGAGGAAGTGATCATGGCGGTGGAATGCTACATCGGGCCGGAGAAGAACCTGCTCACGACGACCCCGGAGCACGCCCATCGGCTTCGTATTC
>JAUXFZ010000419.1 GCA_030622585.1 Myxococcales bacterium | reverse complement strand
GTGCCGGTGAAGAGCGAGGTCCCGATGCCGATCAACAGCATCGTGGCGAACCCCTTGATCGGTCCGGTGCCGAACTGCCAGAGGACGATGCCCGCAATGGCCGTGGTGAGCTGGCTATCGAAGACCGATGAATAGGCCCGCGCGTAACCCTGCTCGACTGCGGAGCGGGGAGATTTCCCGAGCCTCAGCTCTTCCCTGATGCGTTCGGTAATGAGCACGTTCGCGTCGACCGCCATGCCGACGGTGAGCGCAATGGCCGCGACACCGGGCAGCGTGAGCGTCGCACCGATGCCGGACATGGTCCCAAGCAGAAGCTGCAAGTTCAGCAAGACCATGGCATTCGCGACCAGGCCGGCGACTTGGTAGTAGAACGCCATGAAAAGCAGGACGAGGATGACTCCGACCAGCGCCGCAATTCCGCCTTTGCGCACGGAGCCCTGACCAAGCGTCGGGCCGATGAGCTGCTCGTTGGCCGGGCGAAGGGGCGCCGGGAGCGCGCCAGCTTGAAGCACGACGACGAGGTCTTTGGCCTCCTGGAGGAGCGTGTTGCGATCCATGTAGGCGCCAAGAGTGATGCGGCCTCGGGCGCCGATCTGACCCTGAATGACCGGCGCTGACTCGACGCGGTCGTCGAGGACGATGGCCATGCGCTTGCCGATGTTGCGGCCCGTGAGGTCGGCCATGCGCGAAGCGCCGCGCGTGTTCATCACGAAGTCGACCTCGGGGCTTCCGCTCTGTGGGTCGAAGCCCACCGAGGCATCATCGAGGTCCTCGCCGGTCGCGTCGGCGACACGGTACATGTAATAGGTGCGCCAGCCCTCGCCTCCCCGCTCGGGGTCGGGACTCTGACGGCCGATCAAGACCTCGTGATCATCGGGCACCGGGAGCGTCGCGATGTATGCGCGAAGGCTACCTCGCGCTTCGTCACCGAAGGCCTCGGCAAAGACCTGAGAGTCCTGGTTGAGGTAGACGCTCTCGGGGGGCGCAGTGAACACCGCGCGCGCGTCCGACTCGTCATCGACGATTTTGAACTGCAACTGGGCAGTGCGGCTGATGATCGACTTGATGCGCTCGAAGGAGCTCTCCTGCGCGCCGGGAATCTCGATGATGATGTCGCCATCGTTCGGCCGGGCGATGACGGTCGGCTCGAGAACGACCATGCTATCGATACGGTTGATGATGGTGCGCTCGGACTGGCGAACCGCCGTCTCGCGCATGTTGGCGAGCTGCTCCTCGCGCATGTGAAGGTCGACCACGAGCTCGCCGACGCCACTCGCAACGCGAAGGTCGCGGAAGTAGTCCCTCACCCAGGTTTTGGAAAGCTTCTGAGCGTCCTCTTGGTTCGAGAACGTGATGCGAATCGCACGCACCGCGCCGCCGTCCTTGTCGACACGTTCGACCTTGCAGCGCTGTCGAATTTCGTCGAGCTTGGCCCTGTCGATGTCGTCGATGTTCTCTTCGGGAACGATGCCAATCAGGACGCCGCATTGGCGCTGCACCTGCTCGGCGATCCGGTCTCGACGGTCGCGAATGTATTCGTCGACCTCGACCTCATACATCAACCGTAAGCCGCCCTTGATATCGAGGCCGGGGTTGATCTGATTCTCGAAAGTCTCTTTGACGATGTCGGGGCATGGCAACCATCGATCGACACTCGGCCAAAGGGCGAGAAAGCCCAAGACGGACGAGCCGACGACGATTGCCAAACGAAAATACCAGCCTCGATCCATGATCCTCGCCTGTGCGTTTAGCTTTTCGGTTCGGGGGGTTGGTCCAACCCAGCAATGTGGCTACGCAGCACCTTGATGCGTGTGCGGTCAGCGACCTCGACCGTCGCGTCACGCTCATCGAGGGCCGTGATTTCGCCGCGGATACCCCCGTTGGTGCGGACGGTGTCGCCCTTCTTGAGGGCACCCATCATCGCGTCGTGCTCTTTGGCGCGCTTCTGTTGTGGTCGGATCATCAGGAAGTAGAGGACACCGAACATCAGTAGGAGCAGACCGATTTGCTCGGTTCCGCCACCAGCACAGCCAAGGGGCGCTGACACGGGACCGCCACCTCCCGTAGGAGCTGCGACCGGACCGCCGCTCACCTCGGGTTGCAGCAAAATGTGAAATAAGGAGTACAGCACCAGTTACCTTCAACGTTCGTCGAGCCCGGATGCATATTGCGTCCCGGGATCCTGAAGCGCCGGCGTTTCTACTCCATGCCCCCAACCAGGTCAACTCAGCGGAATTGCGGATTTATGCTACATACGCGCGACCCCCGATTGGTGGGGGCGTGAGGAGCAGCAATGGTGGATAAAGTGGACAAGATCTGGCTCGATGGGAAGCTCATTCCTTGGGAGCAGGCGAACGTCCACGTATTGACCCACACGCTCCACTACGGCCTGGGCGTCTTCGAGGGCATTCGCTGTTACAAGCTGAAAGACGGGCGGAGCGCGATCTTTCGTTTGGAAGAGCACATTCGGCGACTGTTCGATTCTGCCCACATTTGCATGCTCCCGATGCCGTACAGCCAAGAGGATATCGTCGAGGCGTGCCTCGAGACGGTGCGGGCAAACAAGCTCGACGAGTGTTACCTCCGCCCGATCGCCTTCATGGGCGACGGTGAAATGGGGCTCGGCGCCAAAACCAACCCGACCCGCGTGTCGATCATCGCGTGGCGTTGGGGCGCTTATCTCGGTGAGGAAGGCCTGCAGCGAGGCATTCGCGCCAAGGTGAGTTCCTTTCAACGGGCAGCCGTCAACACGCTGATGTCGAAGTCCAAGACGAATGGCCACTACGTCAACTCGATTCTCGCCAAGCGCGAGGTCCAGATGGTTGGCTACGACGAGGCCATCATGCTCGACACCCAGGGCTACGTCTCCGAGGCTTCCGGCGAGAACATCTTCGTGATCCGCGACGGCGAAGTGGCCACCCCGCCGCTGGGCGTATCGATTCTGGGCGGCATCACGCGCAACTCGGTCGTGCGCGTCATGCGGGACCTCGGTCTCACCGTCCACGAGCGACTCATCTCGCGTGACGAGCTCTATATCGCGGACGAAGTGTTCATGGTCGGCACCGCCGCCGAGGTGACCCCCGTGCGCGAGCTCGACGATCGCGCAATCGGCAACGGGTCGCGTGGACCGATCACGGAGAAGGTACAGAACGCCTACTTCGACGCCGTCCGAGGGGTCAACGTCCCGGACGACAGCTGGCTCGCAGTCGTCTGACGCTGAGCACTGGCACTGGCGCTGGCACTGGCACTGGCGCTGGCACTGGCACTGGCGCTGGGCACTGGCGCTGGCGCTGGGCACTGACGCTGGGCACTGACGCTGGGCACTGACGCTGAGCACTGGCACGGAGCACTGACGCGGGCGCTGAGCGCTGGCACGGAGCGCGGGCGTCTATGGATCGCGACTTTGTCCTCGCTTGTCCTTGGATTGGGTTTGGGCCCCACGCGGGGTGAGACCCAAACCCAATCCAAGGAGTCGCTCATGGGAGAAAAGAACGTTTATGACAGAGCTCGAAACATTGTGCGGGAGCTCGTTCCCCTTCTTCACACGATTCGCG
>JAUXFZ010000043.1 GCA_030622585.1 Myxococcales bacterium | reverse complement strand
GGCTCGGCCTAGGGGTGGTCGCCTGGGCCATGCTCGAGCGGTCGGGGCGCACGGTGGCCATGTTGGGGCTGGCGTGGTGGTTCGTGTTCCTAGCTCCCGTGAGCCACCTGCTCGTGCCAGTGCAGAACTACGCGGCGGATCGGTACGTCTTCTTGCCGAGCTTTGGCTTGCTCATGGCATTCGCCGCTTTGCTGATGAAGCTTCCGCGCGTGGTGGCGTGGCCGGTGGGAACTGCAGCCATCCTTTTGGCATGCGGCTGGACCATCGCGCAGACGCCGGTGTGGTCGAGCACCGACCGGCTGTTCGAGAATGCAGTCCGCGTGGAACCGACCAACGCCGCGGCGTGGGACGAGCTCGCGTCGCTGGCGGCGGAGCGCGACGACCACGAGTTAGCCTGGGCCCATACCCGCGCCGGACTGCAACATTCGCCAGAGGACTGGCGTTTGTTGCATCGACAGGGGTTGCTGCTCGCTTCGGAGGGAAAGCTCGTGGCGGCGATCGAAACCATGCGCCGCGCCGCGACGGTGCCCGATTCGCACAAGGCCTACGCCAATCTGGCGTTGCTATATCTCCGGCGCGGCTCGCGCGACGAAGCGCTCCACATGGCGGAGGAGGCAGTCCGTCTGCAGGCCGAGACCGCGCACAATCAGAGGGTACTCGGCATCGTGACCTACGAGATCGGGGATACCCAAACGGCATGCCGGGCTTTCGAGCGGGCCGCTGCCCTCGATCCTTACGACGAAGACAATGTGGAGAACCTCGAGCTGTGCGCCGAGGGCGACTCACGGCCACCGGCACAGCCATGAGACAGCCGCAGAGGGTTACCGATGCGTGAGCTCGGTATCGTCGTCGCCCTCAGTGCATTGATGTGCTTGCTGAGCGGAATTTGGTTTGCTCCTTGGGAAGCGCTCTATTCGAGCGGGATATGGCTCACGTTGGCAGGCTTTGTCGTGGGCGTTCCGACCGGGTTCATCTACCACGTGCGCCTCTTCCAGGTGTTGCGACCGCGAGGCGAGCTGCCGCGGGGATGGTATTGGCGACCGATCCGTTTCAACGCCTGCCTTCGGCGGGAAGAGCGCGCTCGGGTCATGGTGTGGTGCTACGTCGGCGGCCTCGGCTTCGTGATCATCTGCCTTGGGTTGGTGTTGATGGGCGCGGGCGTCTCAATGGCATTGATCCGCGGCGCGTAGCGACCCTTCAGATTTGGGCGACTGTTTGCAGCGTCGCTTTCGAGCGGTTGAGGGTATAGAAATGAATGCCGGGGGCGCCCTTGGCGAGTAGGGCGCGGCATTGTCGTGCTGCGAATCGCACGCCTGCTTGAAGGGCGGCCTGGTCGTCATCTCCCGCTTCACGCAACGCGGTTTCGAGCTCGGGAGGGATGGTGGTTCCTGGGGACAACGACGCGATGCGCTCGAGGTTGGCGAGGTTCAGGACGGGCATGATGCCCGGTACGATAGGCACTTCGATGCCCCGCGCGCGAACGCTGTCGACGAAGCTCCAATATTTGTCGTTGTCGAAGAATAGTTGCGTGATCAGGAACTCGGCGCCGGCGTCGACCTTGCGGGCGAGGTTGTCGATGTCGGCTTCTAGGCTCTTGGCCTCGTGGTGCTTTTCCGGGTAGCAGGCCCCGCCGATACCCAATGAGAAGCGCTCGCTTACGAACGCGGCCAGCTCGTCGGCGTGGCGAAATCCGCCGTCGACGGCCGTCCAGCCCGTGGCGCCCTTTGGCGGATCACCTCGCAGGGCGAGGATGTTGTCGATGCCACGCGCCTGCATGTGGCGAAGCGTCTCGCCGAGCTCCAATTGCGTGGTGCCCGTACACACGAGATGCGCCATGGCCGTGAGCTGAAACCTGTCTTGCATCTCGATCGCCAGATCTGCCGTGCGCTCGCGCGTCGTGCCCGCCGCCCCGCAGGTGATGGAGACGAAGCCCGGCTCGATGGTCGCGAGACGTTCTACCGCGCGAAACAAGGCATTGCGCCCTGCGTCGTTCTTGGGCGTGAAGAACTCGAGCGAAAGTACCGGGCCTCCCTCGGCCGCGTACAAGTCGGCAATACGCATAGGCGGCACTCTATACGGGCAACCTACACCTGCCGGCAAGACGGCAAGCGAGAAGGAACATCAGCATGGAGACCAGCCCCGGCCCGGGAAGCCGCCCAGTCGCCGTAGCGCATCCGCCAGCGTCGGTGCCAGCGTCGGTGCCAGCACCAGCGTCAGGGGGAGCACCACCCTCGAGCAGAACCAAATCTGCGCATTGGTAGTAGATATCGTTTCCCGGAGTCGCGTACGGCGGCTTGTCGTACATCACTTGGATTACCTGGAGTGTGCAGTTGTCGCACGTGATGTCGGGGAGCGTGACGGTCGCTACATAGTCGCGTTGGTCCCGCCCCTCATCGGGGATTCCGTCGAGCAGCACCGTGTCGTTGGAGTAGAGCTCCATCATCGTCGCTGGATCCACGAAATCGTCGACTCCGTCGTCGTCGAAGGCGATTCGGTAGTGACCCGGGTGGTCGACATATTCGTTCCAAGTCACTTCAATGGTTTGGCCCGGCTCGTAGTACGTGACCTTGCCCGTTCGCTCCCCGCCCGCCGTGCCGCACGGACCGGTCTTGAGGACGTCAGGCCCGTACCGTGACACCGGCGAGTCCAAACCCAAATGAGCGCGCGCGTCGACCGGGGACAGCGCCACGAAAGCTAGGCAGGCAGGAATAACCAACAAGAAACGCATGGCGGCATCGTACTGTAGGAAATGACGGCGGGCACGCTTCTGCGGGGACTTGATCGAAGCCCCCGCCGGGGGTTAAGTACGCCCCATGTCCCGCACAGCGTTGATCCTATCGTTTCTCGTCCTCTTCTCGGCCTGCGATCGCTCGAAGCTCAACGAGCCGAAGTGGAAGGAGGCAGGGGCCGAAGCGGTGCTCCCCTTCAAGAAGAGTCTCAAGCAGGCGCTCGTCACCGGTCTCGAGGATGGACCGGTCGCCGCCGTTTCTGCGTGCCGTCTCGTGGCGCCCAAGCTCGCGGCGGCGCAGAGCCTTGGCGCGATCGATGTCGGTCGGGCGAGTGGGAAGCTGCGCAATCCGGGCAACACCGTAAAGCCTTGGATGCAGCCCTTGCTCGAGGTCTATGAAAGCGACCCAGAGCGCAGGGAGCCGAGCGTAGTCTTGATCGACAAACACACTGTGGGGTACGTGGAGCCGATCTTCATGCAGCCGCTTTGTGTGACGTGTCACGGCGCCGAGCTGGCGCCCGACCTGCAAGCAAAGCTCAAAGAACTCTACCCAGACGATCAGGCGATAGGATATGCCCCAGGCGACTTCCGCGGCGTCTTCTGGGCAGAACTGCCCCGGCAGTGAGCTAACTGTCCGCGTCAGCCCATCGCGGAGACTCTGTCGGGCTCGCCGGTGTCCACGCAATCACTCGAGCGAGACGACGATGGTCGAGGTTTCTAACCCTCGACCATCGAAGGTGCCGGAATCGGTGACGACGACGATGTCGATGCTGCGTTCCGGTCGCGCGCGATCACCTTCTTGCGATGCGATGCGGACTTCGACCGTATTGTCGACTCGTTGGGCGGAGTACGTCGTCAATAGGTAGTCACCTGCTTGGTAGCCGTATCCTACGCCGGCGTCTTCGTAGAGCGTGCCCTCAGCCCGGCCTTGCGCATTCAAGGAGACTACGAGCGTCAGCGGTTCGAGTAGCGGCTCGGTCGTACTCTGAACCACACGGCCCAAGGGTACGATGGCCCCGCCTCGGATCTTGAGCACCGGAAGCTCGGGGGTTTGCGATGGGTCTTCGCCCACGATCGTGAATTCGCGCCAGATGCCCGACGGTGTTTGGAAGGCATGAGGGTCGCTCTCCGTCAGGATGGGCTCGACCAACACGTTGGCGCCGATCAAGAAGGCGTGGTCTTCTGCACGCAGCGATGGATCGGCAGGGTCGGCGAAGAAGACTGGGCGCCACACCGGCAAGCCGTTGAGTGAAGATTCGCGAAACAGCGTGTAGATGTACGGCAGCATCCGGTAACGCCGTTCGATTGCCGCACGCGCGATCGCCTCGACCTCCGGCCCGAATGACCAGGGCTCTTGCGGTGGCGATAGCTGTATGGTGTGCGTGCGGCTGAACGGAAAGAATGCGCCAACCCCGATCCAATGCGCATAGAGTGAGTCGCTGGGTGCCCGGAAGAATCCGCCGATGTCCGGACCGGCGAAAGGCTGTCCGGACAGGCCCATCGTGAGCGTCATCGTCACCGACCAGTAGAGGTGGTCCCAAGTTGCTGAGTTGTCGCCGGTCCACATGGCTGCGTAACGTTGGCCCCCAACGTAATTGGAGCGGGACAGCAAGAAGGGGCGATGATCGGGGCGTGCCAACTTCATCCCTTCATGCGTCGCTTGGGACATCAACAGACCATAGCCGTTGTGGTAGCGCGCGTGGGTGTCCGGCGTCAGGTCGCCGCCACCCACGTGCAGGAGATCTTCCGGAAATGGAATTCCGAGGGGAAAGACGATCGAAGGCTCGTTGAAGTCGATCCAGATGCCATCGACCCCGTTGTCCAGGAAGTCAGGAATGTAGCTCTGCCACCATGCCCGGGTCTCCGGGTTGGTGTAGTCGGGCCAGACCGAATCACCTGGCCAGCTGCCGCCCATGAATACCTCGCCGCTGGGTCGCCGGATGAAATGGTCTCCATCGAGCCCCTCGTCATAGACAAAGAACCCTGGTTCGACCTTGACGCCGGGGTCGAGGATCCAAACCGACTTGAACCCTGCGTCGTGCAGGTAGTCGTTCAGCCCGACCGGGTCTGGAAATTTTTCTTCGTCGAAGGTGAAGATGCGAAACTCGTCCATGTAGTCGATGTCGACCCACAGAACATCGCAAGGAATGGAGCGTGCCCGAAACTCGTCGGCGATCTCCCGCACGCGCTCGTCGGGGACGTAGGACCAGCGCGCTTGCTGGTAGCCGAGCGCCCAGATGGGTGGCAGCTCGATGGTACCGGTGAGCTCGCCAAGCTTGATGAGCACATCTTGCGGTGATGGGCCGTCGACCACGATCACCGGGAACGGAGCCTGAGCCGAGAATGCGATGCCGTCAGTCAGATCGATTCGGACGCGATGAGTCGTGTCGGCTAGAACGCCGAACGAGGGTCCATCTGCGCCCACCGCGAGAACCCAAGGGTGCGATTGAAACAGGCGTGGAGACGCATCGTCATACTCTTGAGGGTTCAGGCCGGGCGGAGGCGACTCCCGATACGGTTGCTCCCCCCAGGTTTCTGTGACGAAGCCGTTGCGCAGAATGGGGCCCGCAATTTCGCCGGTGCCATACAGGCTGGTGCCGTCTTCGATGGAGATGGTCGCGCGGCGCGTTGGTCCATCTGTGGTGAACGTCGCTTGCGTCGGCCAGTCGTCGGGGATCCCACCCTCGACGAGCCGCGGCTGTGTCAGGGCCATCGACGCCGGGATCGACTCACACGCGACATCGTCTGGGCTGAACCGTGCCACCCCTTCGCCGATTAGGCCCTGCGCTTGCGGACAGGAGTTGGTGTGCTCGGTGCACGAGGACGCCATCGGGACGAGGATGGCTAGTGCGACAAGGCAGCGCGGAGTCGGAATCATGGGCGGAGCATGCCTGAAACCGCCTACTCAGCGGTAGTGCAAAGAGTGCGCCTCCGGATGCGGTCAACCCTCGCGTTCATCAGATGGCGGACGACGTGCGCGTAGAGGAGCCGGCGCAAACCGGAGAGGTTGGAGCCGTGCGCTGCGTAGAACGCGTCCGGGGAGTCGAAGATGCCGTAGTCGTGATTGATGCCCGTCTTCTGAATGTAGGTATCGGTCCCCTTCCATTCGACCGGAGGGTTCCGGATGTCCTGCGTGCCGATCCCATAAGCGCAAAACCCGCCTTCCGCGTCCGGGAAGAGGCGCCGTACGCCGTCGAGGTAGCGCGCATCGAGGATGAAACCCTCGAGGTTGACCCACTTACCCTCGTAGAAGACTTCGACCCAGCTGTGAATGATGCTCCTCGGGGCGAGCTGGTAGGGGATGCCCGTCACGGCCCCGCGTTGGAGCTTCTTGTCGATCGTGAATCCGTGAAACCTGCATGGGATTCCCACGCTTCGGAGCAACGCCATCAACAGAGTCCCCTTCGTGTTGCACTGGCCGTACCCGTCCGCGAGGACGGTAGAAGCGGGCAGGTCGTCTGACGCGTTGTAGCCAAATCGGATTTCGTTTCTCACGAAGTCATAGATGGCGCCGATGGCGTCGTAGGGCGGCAGGTCTTCCCAGCTGCGTTCTTTCACGAGCCCGACCAGGCGAGGGTGAGCGCCGTTCAGAAGCGCTGTTTGTTCGAGGTACTTGTGCATCGCGGCCTCCTGATCTAAATATGAGGCATTCCTCACATTGCGCACCTCGCATTCAGGGTACCACCCGTGTCTCCTCGACTTCAGCTCAAACCGCGAAAAAAGCCCAGTCAGGCGCGATCGAAGGCCACGGTCGAAGCCATCCTCGTCGCAGCGGCTCAGCTTTTCCGATGGCAAGGATATGCCGGCGCCACCACCGACCGCATCGCGGCGCGCGCCGGCGTATCAGTCGGTTCGCTCTACCAGTACTTCCCAAACAAAGACGCGATCCTCGTAGCGCTCGCCGAACGGCATATCGACACGGGTTTCGCGCTCGTTCGCGAGTTGCTCGCCGAGGCGTTGACCCATGTGTCTCCCTTGGAGTCTCTGCTTCGCAGTTTCGTCGTTGCGATGATAGCCCTGCATGAGCACGAGCCCGAGCTTCACCGCGTCCTGTTCGAAGAGGCACCGCTCCCCTCATCGCTTCGCCGCCGGCTTCGCAAGCGCGAGAACGATCTGGCGACGGAAGTGGCGGAGCTGCTGGAAGCACACCCGGAAGTCCGAATGCGCAATCCGCGTCTGATGGCCTACATCCTGGTGCAGACCGTCGATAGTTTGGTCCACAACTTCATCCTGCACCCGCCGAAAGACATCGACGCCAAGTCACTCACCGAAGAACTCGTCCGCATGCTCGACCAGCACCTCAGGGGGTGACGATATTGAACGTGCCCTCCGGCTTGTCGAAGAGTCGGAAGAAGCCGATCAAGTCGAGGCGGCTTCCTTCGACGGTGAGCTCGTCGGAAAACAGCGTGTCCTTGAGGCCTGCCGTGCCGGTCAACATTCGCAGATAGAGATCGTGCGTGACCCTCAGTGTCACGTTGGCATCGGGGTCGGCCTCGCGCTCGTAATGGCGTAGGACCGAGTTCTTCAGCTCCAGCACGTGCGTCTCGTCGATGTCGGTGATGACGAGATTGACGACCATCTCCTTGCCCTCCGCCTTGGGGGCGTTCAATCGAGCGGCCATCGCGTCGAGGAACCGTGCCAGCGGTGCTTGTTTGATCATGCCCATGGCAGACGCCAGATCGATACCCTTGTCGGGACCGCCGTGACGCAGCTCGAAAGCGCCCGTCAGATAGACGTCCCGCCAGGGCCCGGACTCCGCCTGGTATCCAAGCTGGTCGTACGCTCGAGCGAGCAGGTCCCGCGCATCTTGGTTGTCGGGGTCGGCAAACACGAGGTGGTTGACGACCTCTGCAACCCAGCGGTACTCGCCCTCGTCGAAGGCGGCCTGCGCGTTCTGCAGCAACTTCGCCGCGCCGCCTGCGAGCTTCACGTACCGCACGCCCGCCTGCACCGGCGGAAGCGGGTCCAGATTGGCGGGATTGCCGTCGTACCAACCGAAGTAGCGCTGATATACCGCCTTCGCATTGTGTTTGATGGTTCCGTAGTAGCCGCGGTTGGCAAACGAGGTGCGCAATGCTTCGGGAAGCTCCAACTCCTCGGCGATTTCGCGGGGTGTGTACCCGTGGAACGCGAGACGCAGCGTTTGGTCGTTGATGTACTTGTACATGTCGCGTTGCTTCTCGAGGAAGTCGATGATGCGTTCGTTGCCCCAGATCGGCCAATGGTGGCTACCGAAGTAGACCTCGGCTTCTCCGAAGATCCGGATGATCTCGTCGATGTAGCCGCTCCACTTGAGCGCGTCTCGAACCTTTGCGCCGCGAAGGGTGTAGAGGTTGTGCATGTTGTGCGACACGACCTCGGCGCCGCAGAACGTCTTCAGGTCCGGCAGGTAGAACGTCAGCTCCGCCGGCGCCTCTGACCCCGGCGCATTCTGAAAAATAAACTTCACTCCATCGATCGTCAGCTCGGTCGTCGTCTTCGAGATCGTTTCGGTGAGTGGAAGAATACCAATCGTGCCAATCGCGGGGCCCTTGCCGAGTCCCGAGCCGATATGACCTCGCTCTCCGTGCGGGAGGCGTGGCCCGTACATGAACAGCGAGCGCCGCGACATCGTCACGCCTGCGATGATGTTCTCGCTCGTCGCTTCGTCGATGAAATTCTCCGGGCCGATAATGGGCACCTGGCGTTCCTCGACTTCTTCAGGTGACAGAATTCCAAGCACGCCACCGAAGTGGTCCACGTGACTGTGTGTGAAGATCACCGCAGAGATGGGCTTGTTGCCGAGGTGCTCCCGGGCGAAAGCAAGCGCCCTGGCGGACGTCTCGCTCGCCGTGAGCGGATCGACGACAATCCATCCGGTGTCCCCATCGATCAACGACATGTTGGCGAGGTCGTGCCCTCGCAGTTGGTGCACGCCCTTGGTGACCTCGAACAAGCCGTGAATGTTGTTCAACTTCGCCTGCCGCCAAAGGCTCGGGTTCGCGCTCGGAGGCGCATCGCCTTCGACGAAGGAGTAAGAGGGCATGTCCCAGATCAGACCCCCCCCGGGGCCAGCGACCTGCAATTTTGGATCGCTTGCGATCAATCCGCGCCTTGCGTCTTCGAAATCCTGCTGATCGCCGAGCGGCAGTCGCTCTCGCACGGCGGTGTTGAGCGCGACTGTGACTCCAGATGGCGGGGTATTGCCGGCCACGTCCGGCGGCATGTCCGCGCCCACGTAAATCGGCGCAGCGTCCTCGTTCGCGCACCCTGCGAACGCCAAGCCCAGCACTACCGTGACACAAATCGCGCGCTGCATTTGTCCTGCCTCCCAGAGGAGCGCGACACTACGGGAACCTGGCTCGAAATGGAACCGCCTAGGGACTCGGCGCGCGCACCACGTAGCTTCCGATGTCGTCGCCCAGGATCTCCCAGCGGTTCGAGTCGCGCATTCGATTCGGACCAAACGAGTAGACGAAGACGACGCGGCGCCCTGTCTTGTCGTCGCATCGGTCACGAATCCAATACGGGGAGTTCCAAGGGTCGAGGAAGAACTCCGCGCGCGCTTCGGGAAGCCCGCGTTCCACGAGGCCCACGAAGGACATTTCCTGGAGTGGCCGCGCGTAGTCCCTCTTTTGGACGAGGGTGTAGACGCGCTTGTGGATTCCGCACTTCGTGATCACTGGCTCGCCTTTGGCTTCGCCAAGCGCTTCGAGGTCGCTGCCCAGGGCTTCGCTTTCCGCTCTCGCCAGCTCCAGGTTCGCAGGGTCCGCACTTTGACGATTCTGCGACCACCACGCAGTCGCGAAGGCGAGCGCAATGACGATTGCGATCAGCCCCGCCGGCCGAGCGAGTGAGCTCGTCCGGCGTTGTTTCGAAAATTGCGCTGCGTGTGCCATCGCAACGAAGAGGAACCCGAAGCCCATCGCGCATTCGACGACTTCGCCCGTGAACTTCCACGGATACCAGAAGTGGAGCCAGAACATCGCGAACATCGATGGCATCAACTCGATCGGCGGTGGGACGACTGCGATCCGGTCGAACAGCCGGCGGCAGAACGGAATCAACGCCATGAGGGGCAACAGGACCCCGTAGCCAAGGATGATGGCGCGAAACGCGTTCATGCGAACGTCGGTGCTCGTGATGTTGTGGAGGTTGAGCTCCTGCTGGAAGTTCTCCGCCAAGAAGTAGTCCGGAGGCCGGTGTCCGAAGACGCGTTGCCCCCAAGAGATTTCTTCCATCGCCACGAACACGCAGAACAGCGAAAGCCCTACTAGAAACCAGGGGAGGGCGTCGCTCGTCCGGCGTTGGCGGGAAGCCGCGATCGCGAAGACACCGCCTGCGACGAAGAAGCTGTAGAACGAAGCCCATTCGAGGGCTTGGTCCTCCTGGACGCTTCGATAGTACGCGTTCGGGTACGTTGCCTCGAGCCACGCGAACGCGCCGAGAAGGCCCAAGGGGAGTAGGTTGGCAACGAGAGCCCGCCTTCCCCATCCGTCCGAGACTGCTGACACCAAGGGCCTTCTTTACATTTTGGGCCGCGCCTGTACAACCGGAAGAACGAATTCACCTCTCCGATGCAGCCGCACTTCTTCAATCGATATTTCGAGCTCGACCCCTTCTTGGACGAGGCCCAAGCGCGTTCACTCGTCGCGCTGTGCGAGGATTTCGGAAGCTACGGCATGTACTCCGAAGAGGGCCTCAACGACGGCATCGGTGAAGGGCTACCGCAGCGTTTCGATGCAGCCTTCAACTTCGTGCGTACTGGCGGCAGGTTGGGGCGCCGAGATGCCGATCTTGCGACTCTCGTTGCTCGGACCAACTATTTTCGCGAGACCTACGCGTACGGCGACCAGATCTTCGCGCCAGGTATCGAGACGCTCTACCAGAACGAGCGGCTCGTCGAGGCGGCCAAGCAAATCTTCGATCGTCCCGTCGTCGAGCCAGCGATCGTCTACGCGAACATCTTGCTTCCCGGGCAAGAGCTCGCCCTCCACACGGACGTACCGGAGTTTCGC
>JAUXFZ010000020.1 GCA_030622585.1 Myxococcales bacterium | reverse complement strand
TCGACCGAGAGACCCATGGCGCTCGTGCTCATGATCTTCGCGGGGGCGTTGTGGGAGCCCACGAAGTTCTGGCCGACGGTACTCGGTCTCGGCGGCTTCCTCGTCCTTCGCACCGGCGCCAAATGGCTCGCGAGCGTGATTGCGGGTTGGGGCACCAGTCTCCGCAAAGATCTCTTTCGTGGCCTGTTGGCGCACGGCGACGTTACGCTTGCGATGGCGGTCTCGTTTCGACTCGTCTACGACGGAGAGGCCGCGAAGATCGCGTACTCCATCGTTCTAGGCTCCGTCATCTTGAATGATCTGATAGCGCCGCGACTGCTCAGAGGCTTGCTCGTCGACGAGGGAGAGATCCAGCGAGAGCTCAAGGACTCCGGTTCACGGATATCCATCGAGGGAACTACCACATGAACATCGTCGTCATAGGTTTGGGCGAAGTCGGACGTCACTTGTTGAGCGTCCTCGACAAAGAGGGGCACGATGTCGTTGCCGTCGATGCGAATGCCAAAGCGGTGCAGTACGCCGAAGAGCACTACGACGTCGCATCGATCGTCGGTTACGGAGCAAGCGAGACGGTACTCAAGGTCGCGGGGGTGGCGCGCGCCGATTTGGTGGTCGCCGTCACGAACCACGACGAGATGAACCTAATCGCGGCGCTCGCGGCCAAGCAGCTCGGCGCAAAGCACGTGGTAGCCCGCGTGCAGGGGACCGCATGGTCGGAGTGGACGGAGGGCATTCGCTATGGACTCCTCGGCGTCGACGTCGTCATCAACCCGCGAGTCCTCGTCGCTCAAGAGCTCAGCCGGATCGCCCGCTCTTACGGCGCCTCGGATGTCGTGGACCTCGCGCAGGATCGGGTCGAGCTCGTGCAGATCGAGCTTGATGAGTCGCGTGTTCTCAACAAGCCCCTTTCTGCCGTCGAGCTCCCGCCACACACCCTGGTGAGCGCAGTCGTCCGCGACGGAGATCTTTTCGTTCCCGGTGGCGCGGACGTGTTGGTCAAGGGCGATCGTGTCTATTTGATTGGACGTCCCGAAGGTGTCCTCGCCGCCGAGCGCCTCTTCAGCAAGGAACGCGAGGCACGACGGGTTTGCATCGTCGGGGGTGGCGTCGTCGGCAAGGCGCTCGCGCGAGAGCTGCTGCAACAGCAGGCGACCGTCTTGCTGATCGAAAGCGACCTCGCGACGGCAGAAGAGGTCAGCGCCGAATTCCAAGGAATCGAGGTCGTTCACGGCGATGGCACCGACGGGGCGCTCCTCGAAGAACAAGAGGTAGGTACCTATGATCTGTTTGCCGCGGTGACGAAACAGGACGAGATCAACCTCATGGCGGCGCTCCTCGCGCAGCGCGCGGGGTGCAAACGAACCGCTACGATCGTGCAGCGCGCGGACTACATCTCGATCTATCGTCAGCTTGGCGTCGACATCGTTCTGTCCCCGCGCACCGTCGCCTCAGATCAGATTCTGCGCTTCTCCCGAGGAGGCGGCCTTCACAGCTTGACCGTGCTCGAAGACGGGCAGGCCGAAGTCGTCGAGCTCACCGCGAGCCCGAAGTGTCGCGCAGTCAACAAGCCGCTGCATCGCATGAACCTGCCGCGAGGCTCGCTCCTTGCCGCGATCGTACACGGTGACGATGTGATCATTCCGCGCGGCAAGGACATCGTGCATCCAGGCGATCGTGTCATCCTGATGACGACCAAAGACGCACGCGCAACCGTCGAACGCCTCTTTCGACCGAGGGGTGAGTGAGCGTCTCAGCGAGAGATTTTCGGGGCGTGATCCGACCGGTGGGCGCCGTCGTCCTCGGAATCGGTGTCATGATCGCACTGTGTGCCGGGGTCGGAATGCTGTGGGACCAGTTTGCGCCGGACCCGACGCGACCCCAAGGCGGGGCAGCGGAGTTGGCGTTGTCGGCCATCATCGTTTCCACCATCGGACTCGCTGCATTCATCTATGGCAATCGCTTCGTGTCGGAGCGCATCTCGCGCCGCGAAGCTCTCCTCGCCGTGAGCTTGATCTGGGTGGCTGCCGGGGCCTGCGGCGCGGTTCCGTTCATGCTCGGAGCAGGCATGTCGGCCTCGGACGCGTTCTTCGAGTCGGTCAGCGGGCTCACGACCACAGGCGCCACGGTGACCACCGACATCGAGGGACGCTTGTCGCGGCCGTTGCTCCTATGGCGTTCCCTGATTCAGTGGCTCGGCGGCATGGGCATCGTCGTCTTGTTCGTTGCTGTCTTCCCGAACCTGGGCGCCGGCGGCAAGCACCTGTTCCGCGGAGAGGTGCCCGGAACGACGGCCGAGGGACTGCGGCCTCGTATCGCCGAGACATCGTTCACCCTGTGGAAGCTCTACGGCGCGTTCACCATCCTCGAGGTCGCCTTGCTCAAGCTATTGGGCCTCGATCTATTCGACGCCGTGAATCACGCGTTCACGACCATGTCGACTGGCGGATTCTCCACGCTCAACGACTCGGTGGGAGGATTCAACAGCCCCGCCGTCGAGTACGTGATCGCCTGCTTCATGCTGATCGGAAGCGTGAACTACGGCCTCTACTACGGCCTGCTACGAACCGGCAGCTGGAGAACGCTCGCCCGAAACATCGAATTCCGGTGGTATGTTGGCATTGTGGCAGTCGCGGTGGTCGTGCTGACGATCCTGAACCTCACCGTGCACGAAGAGCTCCTGACCTCGTTCCGCTACTCCTTCTTCATGGTGGCGACGACGATCTCATCCACCGGATACGGCACCGACGACTATAGCGCCTACAGCTCCTCGGCGCTGACCATCGTGATCCTGTTGATGTTCGTCGGCGGCTCGTCTGGCTCTACGGCGGGCGGCATCAAGATCGAGCGGGCGGTCCTGATGGGCAAGCAAGCGATCGCCCAGATTCGAAAGAGCTTCCAACCTGCGACCGTGCAGCTCGTTCGCATGGGGAAGCAAGCCATCAGCAACGAAGTCCTCGCGGACGTCGGATCGTTTTTCCTGATCTACATGGGTTGCATCGGCGTTGGCCTTCTGTTCGTGACAGCGGTCGAGGGCGTTCCTATACCCACGGCGTTTGGCAGCATGCTGACGTGCCTATCCAACATGGGCCCCGCACCCTTCCACGTGGGGCCAGACAACTTCTCTTCCTATTCGGCGGGGAGTAAGTTGTTCTTTGCGATGGCCATGCTGCTCGGGCGACTCGAGTTCTTCACGCTGTTCGCGTTGTTCTTGCCCGGTTTCTGGAGGCGTTGACCGTGGGCCCTCACAGCATGCCGCCCACAGGCGAAGAGACGCACGCGCGCCGACAGATCGCTGTCATCATCTCGCTCTTGTTCGGAATGGTGGCTCTCTATCAGTTCGAGCAATTCGCCCAGGACGGTTTCGACCCAAGCGGGATGCTTGCCTTCGGGTTCGTTGTTCTGGCGAGCTACACCATCGGCGGCCTCGTCGCTCAGATCCGCCTGCCCCACATCACGGGCTATCTGATCGCGGGTCTCGTGTTCGGCCCCTCGCTCGCGAAAGCGCTGACCGGCCTCCACCTGCCAGCGCCGTATGATCAGGGTATTCTCAACGAAGAAGTGATCGAGCAGCTGAGTCTGTTCGACACGCTGGCCGTTGCCTTGATCGCGCTCACAGCGGGTGGCGAGCTCAAGATCGACGCGCTGAAGAGGGGGTTTCGCGCGATCACGTCGATCCTCGTGGCGCAGATCGTGTTCGTCGGGGTCTTGATCACCGCATTGTTTTGGCTGATCTCGGGGGTGGTTCCCTATATCGGCTTTCCCGGCATGGAGGGTGTACCGATGGCCGCCACATTGGCGGTAGGCGCGATGGTTGCATCGGTGTCCTTGGCAACCTCTCCGGCCGCTACGATCGCCGTGATCATGGAGTCGCGTGCCGCGGGCGCAATGACGAGAAACGTCCTCGCCGTCGTGGTACTCAAGGACGTTATCGTCATGGTGGCGTTCGCGGTCGCTGCGACGGTCCTCGCTCAGCAGATGGGGGTGAGCGCGATAGAGGGTGGCATCGCGGCCTACCTCTTGAAGCACATCGTTGTCTCAATCGTGTTCGGTGCGGTGGTCGTGGGTGGCCTGATGGCGCTCTACATCCGGTACGTCAATCAGGAGCTTCTGATCTTCGTCGTCGGCGTCGTGTTCCTCGTCGCCTTCATCGCTGCAGAGCTCGGTTGGGATCCGGTACTGGTCTTCCTCGCCGCTGGCTTTGGCGTCTCCAACTTCTCGAAGATGGGGCATCGCCTCATCGAAACCCTCGAGCGCCTGTCATTGCCGGTCTACGTCGTCTTCTTCACGCTCGCTGGCGCCAAGCTCCACCTCGATCAACTCCAACAGGTCGCGCTGTTTGCAATTGCGTTGGTCGGTGTGCGCGCGTTCGCGCTCTACTCCGGCACCAAGGTAGGCGCCCGCTTCGGCAAGGCGGACGAGGCAACGCAAGCCTTCGGGTGGATGGGTTTCGTTTCGCAGGCGGGTGTCGCGATTCTGCTTGCTGCAATCATCGGAAACAAGTTCGGAGTGCTTGGTCGATCACTCGAAACATTGATCATCGGTGCCGTCGCAATCAACGAATTGATCGGACCAGTCATGTTCAAGATGGGCTTGACTCTCTCAGGCGAGGTGAGCGAGAGCCGCTCGTCACTCACGCCGTCGAGACACTTGTCGGTCAGGCCCCCGTCAATGCGTCCCGACGGTGAAGAGGGCGAAGCCAAACAACTGGAGCCCTGGCCCGAGCACGTTGGCGAGAAAGATCTATGGGGCGCCGCGTCCCAGACGAAGAGCCCTGAGTTGAACAACCGAATGCAGGATCTCGGTGGCGACCTTCAGAGCATCGTTCGAGAGGTGTCGACCGGGCCGCTTCGAGAGTTTCAGCTCGAAGCGGGGAAATACCTGCGCGATCTACGACGGGAGTTCCTCCGTCACCATCGACGGCTAACCGTTCAGGCGCGCACTGAGGAGGGCACCGAGCGAGACGAGCTGGTGACGATGCTGCGCTCTGCACAAGCCGAATTAGCGGCACATTGGCGAGGTATCGTCCTCGGCCGTTCGGTGACGCTCGCGAAGCTGACTTGGACCCCGGAAACCATGCTGGACAACGTGGACGGCCTGGTCGACGAGCTGCCGGAGGTCGTCATTGCTCCCTACGAGGACGCATCGTACGAATCGAAGGAAAGCGATTCGCTGTGGAAACGGTTCCGCCGCCAGATCCTTCGCTCGAGACGAAACTGGCGAAAAGCGTTCGGACAAGGCGCGCCGACGCGTGACGTTCGCCTGCGCGCTCTGGGCCGCTTCCATCTGTCCTATGACGCGCCGGCGCGACTCGAGGGCTTGGCCGCGCTCTTCGTCGAGGCTGACCGGCACCTCGCGGCTCGGACCCGAAGCCTGTTCGACGGCGTGATCGCGGGGTACGACGACATCGTCGACGTTTCGGCCACGCCCGACGCCGACCTCGAGCGCCAGCTAGTTCGACTACGGCACGACGTGGAAGAGGAGCTCGCTCTCGCGCTCGACGAAATCGTTCGCATCACGGGCGACGGCACGCATCGAGCCGCAAGTGCGTTGGCTACTGGCTTCGTCCAGATAAAAGAAGATCTCCCGGTATTCGGAACGCTCGACCTGGCTTCAGGCGAGCGCCGGACGAGCCGCCGCTTCGCAAACCGCATGCGGGCGATGGAGACGCTCACCAAAGACGTGACCAACCTTCGCAAGGCAAGCTCCGCCGAGTACTCCTCATTGGCGATGGAGTTGGAGCTGCTCGGGCTCGAAGCGCGCATTAAAGACAACGTCGCAGAGTACGTGTCGCGCCTCACCAGCACGGTAACCCGGCGCGGCGGATCCCAGGTGGAGCGTGTGAGCGACACTCTTCAGAAGACCCTATCCGCGCTCAACGCTGAGCTCGAAAGAGATTACTCCGGTGACGAGCTCGCGGCAGCGTTGCGCCAAGCCACTGAGGCGGCCAGCAAGGCCGCAGGCGAAGCCGCGCGTGTAACCACTGAGCTGTACCAAGACCTGAGCGACGACGCGAAGATCGCACCGCTGCTCGATACCCTGGTCGACGCTTGCCGCGGCCTCACTCCTCGATACCGCGTAACCGTGGGTCAGCGACAGACAGGCGAATGGCGCCTGCCAACTTCACTGCCGGAGGTCGAGGTCCCCTTCCGGGAGATCGTGCTCACCTACATCGACAGTCGCGTGGCCCCGAAGCTGCTCGCGAGTCGTCGAGAGCTCGCGGAACGCGTTCAGCCTTTGGCGAATCTGCTTCAAGAACTCGAGCGCGTCATCGCTTTCAACGTGGAGCTCGCGACGGCGGAGCTCGAAATCGTTCATGACGAGGCGATCCCGGAGGAGATGCACACACTCCTGCGCGACATGCTCTACGGACAACTGGAGCGGAGCTACAACTCGCTCGAGGAGATCCGCGCCGAAGCCACGGGCTGGCCCACGATGATCGAAACCGAGATGCGTGACGCCGCGCTCGGCACGCTCGCAACGCTTCGCGGAGAGCTGGCGGAGGGCTCGTTCAGCAGGTCACGCCTCGAAGCGATGCGCCGCGCAGCGAGTGGTCTTCGCATGATGGCAAAGGCAGAGCGCGAGCCTCGCCGCAAGCGGCTCAAAGCCCAGCTGCGTGGCGGTCTCCGGGCGTTGTTCGGCGAGGAGCGCCTGGAGCGATGGAGCGACCGGCTCGGCCTCGCGGCAGCGTTGCCAACCGAAGAGCTCTCTGCCGGAGCGTTCGCCGCGCCGAATGTGGCCGCCGACCTTCCGCTCGTCTACCGGCGGCTTTTCGGTGCCGATACGATGGAAGCCGGAGATGTTCTCACCGGCCGTGAGGAAGAAATTCGCCGTGCGGAGGCAGTGCTTTCGAGCGAGGTGAAGGGGCGACTGCGATCCGTTGCGCTGGTCGGTGTCGACGGCGTCGGCAAGGCGGCGGTCTCTAGCGCGATCGTGCGAAGCCGCCGCTGGAAGAACGTGAAACGAGTCGTCTTCACCGCGCCGGTGAGCGTAGAGGATGTCGATGCAATCTTCCAGGACGCACCCGAAGGTCAGCTCGTCGTCGTCGACGGGCTTCATTGGATGCTCTCGATGGCGCCCGGCGGTTTTGACCCGCTTCGCCGTTTCGTGAAGGGCATCATCGAAGAGGGGGGACGTCGCCGCTGGTTGGCGCACGGCGCTGTCCTATTCTGGAACTTTGCTTCGACTGTCGCCCCGCTGCGGGACGCATTCCCGGAGACCATCCGACTCGATCCGCTGAGCGAGCAAGAACTGCAAGCGGCCGTGATCGCCAGACATCGGTTGAGCGGCTTTGAGCACTCGTTCGATCGCGGAGACGGATCGCCGATCGAGGGTCTGTTCGCGCGAAGTGCCACCCGGATTCGCCGGCCCTACGATCAATACTTCCATGAGCTTCACCAGGCGACGGGTGGTCTCGTGCGCGACGCGCTTCGACTCTGGTTGGCTTCCATCCGGGGGATCCAGGACGACATCGTACACGTGGGTCCCATCCCGGCCTCTTCGTACGCCCGCGTGAGGCGCCTTCCGGATGACGTCTTGGTGAACCTCTATCAGATCGCGCGCGAAGGTTGGATCGACGCCGCCGGCCAGGCAAGACTGTTCAGGCTCGACATCAACACCGCTCAGGCGCAGCTTAGCCGGCTCGCGCATCTCGGTTTACTCGACGAGCACGAAGGAGCGTTCGTGATCACGGTCCACCTGCGAGGCGTGCTAGGTCGCGTCCTTGCGGAACGCGGGTGGGTGCTCTGATGATCGCACTTCGCCACGTATGGTTGTCGGTGCTCCTCGTCGCCTCGATCGCTGCGCCAGCGGGGGCACAGTTGCTCGAGCCGTCGGGACACGACTCCGCGGCGGGCGCACCGAAGGCACAGCGCCCGAGCCAGCCAGAAGATCAAGCAAAGCCGCCGGCTCCGGCGAGGAAGCGCGCCCCCGACGAGGCGGCGCCTTCCGAGCCGGACACTCGAGCCGATCAACGCGTTTTAGAACCCCCACGCTGGATCGCCAGAGGCACCGCGCAGGTTGCGGAGCCGCCGCCGCTCGAAGACCGGAACCCGCTCCTGGCTCTCTTCCTTTCACTCCTCGGAGTGGGCCTCGTATTGTTCGTCACCGAGCGCGCTCGCACTTGGATCACGACCAACATTCCGTTGCGGCGCATTCTAGGCGCCCTGGTCTTCGTCCTACGACTGGTCGGCCTCGGACTGCTGCTCGCGATTGTCCTCAGGTTGGCGCCAGGCGGACGCGAGTGGATTCTCTGGACGCTCGCCGTGCTCGCCGTGGTCGTCAGCTGGTCGGTGCGGGATCTCTTCGCCGACCTGGTCGCGGGAGCCATCTTGGCAACGGAGCGCCGCGTGAAGAAAGGCATGTGGGTCTCCGGGGATGGTTTCCAGGGGACGGTCGAGGGACGATCCCTTCGCGCGACTTGGCTGCGCGATGGACAGGGTCACCGATTGACGGTACCCAACCGCGCCATGGTCGGCGCGCCGATGGTATACGACGCCGGCGCGGACGCCGAGCACGAGGTCGTGGTACGCCTCGAAGGCTATCACGACGCCGGGAAGGTCCGCCGAGCGCTCACCGACGCAATACTCAGCTCGCCCTGGGTGCTTGCCGGGGCCGCGCCGGTGGTGTTGCGGGACCCCGCAGACCCGGTCGTTTGGCGGGTTCGCACGAAGCTCCTCGAGCCTCGCTTTTCGGTTCACTTCGAGGGAGAGCTTCTCGAACGTGTCGAGGACCTACTGCGCCACGAGCCCGAGGAACCCGAAACCCTCCCCAGCGACCCACCCGAAGAAAACTCTACCTAGAGTGCGAGAGAAGAGATCCGCACACTAGGTGAGCCAGTCGCGGAGCTCACCGGTGACGACACGAGGTGCCTTCTGCAGGTCCTCGATCGTCTTCGCGCCGCACAGCAGCATGACCGACCGGAGCTCACGCTCGATGCGCGACAAGAACGAGCGAGCACCACCGATACCGCCTCCGAGGAACGCTTGATAGACGTGGCGCGCGATTCCCGCGCAACTCGCACCCAGGGCAATCGCCCGCGCAACGTCCATGCCGGTCCGGATACCGCCAGTCGCAATCGTCGTCATGCCGGCGTCGACGCAGTACCGAACCGAGGCTGCGGTGGGGATACCCCAGTCCCACAGAGCCTCTCCGAGTGCTTGTCCGTCGCCTTCAGCGCGTAGCGTTTCGACGCCGACCCAAGAGGTGCCGCCAGCGCCCGACGTATCCACATGCCGGATGCCGATCGCGCGAAGCTGGGTGGCGACCTCGCGGCTGATTCCGCTCCCCGTCTCCTTGGCGATCACCGGTACATCGAGCTCCGACCAAAGTCGTTGGAAGGTCTGTAGACCGCGGCTGAAATCCCGATCGCCTTCGGACTGAACCAGCTCCATGGCGGGGTTCATGTGCACACAGAGGGCGTCGGCGCCGACCTCCTCGATCATCCGCGCGATAGCCTCGGTGGACATGTCGCGTGCTTGCACCACGCCCACGTTGCCGAAGAGCAGAGCCTCTGGCGCGCGCGCGCGCACCTGGTACGTCCAACTCGTCTCAGGACGTTGCTGCATCGCGCGCTGGCTTCCCAAGCCAAACGCGTATCCGAGCTCATTTGCGATCAAAGCGAGGGCTTGGTTGATCTCCGCAGCACGCTCATGCCCGCCGGTCATGGCAGCGATCAACAACGGCGCGCGC
Source organism: Myxococcales bacterium (assembly GCA_030622585.1). GTDB lineage: Bacteria > Myxococcota_A > Polyangia > Polyangiales > Houyiibacteriaceae > SG8-38. The sequence goes on along the minus strand of JAUXFZ010000020.1, from coordinate 3,046 downwards.
AGCTCCTTACCGAGAAGCCGAACGCGTCTGTCGATCGAATCGAAGTCCGCCTCCGGAAGCGCCTGATGCACCAGCCGCACGCATTCGAGCAGGGTCGTGCGCTGCCGAAACGCGACATCATCAGTCGCGCACAGATCGAGATGGTCGGCCTTTCTCTGCTCAATGTCTGCGGTCATCACGTCGCTTGCTCGGCAGCGTCCCGCCGTGTACGTAGCTCGGAATAGGGACACTGACACGGTGGCGCAAGGGCAAATGGATATCGAATCTTGGATGAGGGGCATCCGCGGGAACGTTGACGCGATCCTGGAACGGTTTTTCGACTCGAAGCGCGAAGAGGCGACTCAACTTTCGTCACACGCCATCGAGCTGGTCACCGAGGTCCGCGACCTGACCATGCGCGGAGGCAAGCGGCTGCGACCCATCGTCACTGCGGCGGCCTATCGCGCGGCCAGCGGAGCCACCGACCTCGGCCCGACGTTCGAGGTCGGCGCCGCGTTGGAGTTGCTGCAGACATACCTGCTGATTCACGACGACTGGATGGACGAAGACAACGAACGCCGCGGGGGGCCAGCCGTACACTACGCCTTCCAGCAAAAGCACCATCACGACCACCTCGGCGCCAGCCTCGGAATCCTTGCCGGAGATCTGGCTTCGACGTTCGGCTGGGAGCTTCTGCTCAGCGGCAGCTTTCCCGTGAGCCGACGAGACGAAGGCTTGGCGCTGTTCGTTCGAATCCAGAAGGAAGTCTTTGCCGGACAGCAGCTGGACCTCATGACCGACAACGACGTCGAACGCATGCATGACTTGAAGACCGGGAGCTACACGACACGGGGGCCGGCGGAGCTTGGGGGCATCCTCGCTGACGTAGACGAGGCTGGCATGCAATCACTGCGCCGCTGGGCTGCTCCTCTCGGGGTCGCCTTCCAACTGAAGGACGACCTCCTTGGAACCTTCGGCAATGCCCAGCAGACCGGAAAACCTGGCGATGACCTGCGGCACGGCAAGCACAACGCCGTCGTCGCAGCGTTCGGTCAACTGGCTCCAAGCGCCACGGACCGCGCCGTGCTCGAAGGCGTCTGGGGACGCGCGGATGCCACCGACGAAGACGTCCTCGCCGCCACCGAAGTCCTGTCCGCCGCCAGACGCGAGGTGGGAACGCGGCTCAGCTTCTTGGCCGACGAAGCGCGCCGCGTCCTCGAAGCCTCCCCATTCGACGATGAAGCCAAGCAGATCCTCGAAGAGGTGACACGGCAGCTCACGGACCGAGGGACCTGATGGGTTTCGGCAGAGGCAAGGTCATCTTACTCGGTGAGCATGCCGTCGTTCATGGGTGCCCTGCCATCGCCGTTGGCATCGAGCGGGGCGTCACGGCGCAAGCCGTCGTCGCGGAGCGCGATCTGTTGCGTCTGGCGCCATGGGATCTGACACTCGGTCCGAACACGGACGGCGAGGAGCCTCTCGAACGAGCGTTTGCCGTTGCGCTCGCGCTGTATCCCGGGCGACCCGCGCTGGAGGTGAACGCGCAGGTCGATCTCCCTGCCGGCGCGGGACTCGGTTGCTCCGCCGCGATCGGCGTGGCCGTTCTGGACGCGATCGACGAAGCTCTCGGCATCGAGCGGACGCGACTCGAGCTCGCGGCGGCCGCGCTTTCTTGGGAGAAGGTCTTTCACGGCAACCCTTCGGGGATCGACAACACGATCTCGGCGGTGGGAGGCGTCGCGCTCTATCGCAAGGATGAGGCGCTTCGACCCCTGCACTCGAACAAGCCGCTACACTTGGTGATCGGGTACAGTGGCAAGTCTTCGAGCACCAAAGACATGGTGGCATCTGTGGGCCGTCAGCTCGGGAACGACCCGAAGCGCGTGACCAAGGCGTTCGAAGGAATCGAGGTGCTGGTGCGCAATGCCAAACTCGCCATCGAAGCCGGCGATCACATCGCGCTGGGGCAACTGCTCGACCTCAATCACACGATCCTCAGCTCCCTCATGCTGTGCACCACGCAACTGGACGACATGTGCCACGCCGCGAGAGAAGCGGGCGCGCTTGGCGCCAAGATGACGGGCGCGGGCGGCGGGGGGTGTATGTTTGCTTTAGTGCCAAAGCGTGACGAAGCACTTCGGCTGCAAGGCCTGCTCGGAGAGGGAGCGTTCGTTGCGGAGGTGAGCGCGTGACCGATCGGGTCATGGAAGCAAGCGCTCGGGCCTGTGCAAACATCGCCCTCGCCAAATACTGGGGAAAGGCAGACGTGAAACGGAACATCCCTGCCGTGCCAAGCATCTCACTCACGCTGGACCAACTCGTCACCGAAACTCGAGTCCGGTTCGACGCCTCCTTGAAAGCTGACCTCGTGCGACTCGACGGCCGGCGGGCGACGGCAGCCGAAGCAGAACGGGTCACGGCCATGCTCGACCGCGTTCGGCGGGAAGCTCGACTGCGCGTGAACGCGCACGTGACGAGCCACAATCACTTTCCCACGGCGGCGGGGCTCGCTTCGAGTGCGTCCGGCTTTGCGGCGCTCGCGGCTGCAGCGTCGGCCGCGGCGGGTCTCCGATTCAACGCTCGGAGGCTGAGCGCTCTGGCGCGGGCATCGAGCGCGTCGGCCGCTCGCTCGATCTATGGAGGGTTCGTCGAGCTACCCGCGGGCAGTCGCGGCGACGCCGACTTGGCCGCGCGACCGATTGCGCCTCCCGAGCACTGGAATATTCGCCTCATCGTCGCTGCGACCGAGCCCGGTCAAAAGAAAGTAGGCTCGACCGAGGGGATGGAACGCTCGCGCAAGACATCTCCGTACTACGAGGCATGGTTGAGGCAGGCGCCCAAGTGGTCGCGGAGAATCAAGCGCGCGATAAAGGAACGCGACCTCGACACCCTGGGCCCCGCCATGGAGCAAAGCACGCTCGCTTTTCACTGTTGCGCGATCACGTCAGACCCGCCGATCCTCTACTGGCCGCCGGCTACCCTGGCTGCCCTCGCCACGGTGCGTGGGTTGCGAGAGCGGGGCATCCCGGTGTGGGCAACGATGGACGCCGGACCGCACGTCAAGGCG
>JAUXFZ010000532.1 GCA_030622585.1 Myxococcales bacterium | reverse complement strand
CGGAGCGCATCGATACGACCCTCGGTGACCTCTTCGTTGACCGCGAGCAGAATCTCGCCGGTGTCCTCATCGATGACGTCTTCGGCAGCGACCTTCCCGATCACTTCGGTGAAGTCGATCGGTAGATAGTCGAGCCCCGCGGACTTGAGCTTACGAATCGCCGCACGCGTGAACTTGCGGTTTTTGCGGACGATGACGTCTTCGCCAACAGCGATGTCGTGCGTGGCACGCTGGCCGGCGAGCAACTCGTACTCGATCGATTTCGCGTACTGGTCCTTCGAGAGGATGTAGACCGTCTCGGTGTCGTAGTAGTAGTTGAGGAGCTCCTGGGTGTTGTACCCGAGCGCCTTGAGCAGGACCGTCGCGGGCATTTTCCGGCGGCGGTCAATGCGAACGTACAGCAAATCCTTCGGGTCGAACTCGAGGTCGAGCCATGAGCCGCGATAGGGAATGATGCGAGCCTGGTAGAGCAACTTGCCAGACGAGTGCGTCTTGCCACGATCGTGGTCGAAGAACACACCCGGGCTACGGTGCAGCTGGCTGACGACGACGCGCTCGGTGCCATTGATGATGAACGTCCCGTTGACGGTCATCAGCGGAATCTCACCGAAGTAGACTTCCTGTTCCTTGATATCGCGGACGGCCCGCTCGGTGCTGTCACCGCCGGTGTCGTAGATGATGAGTTGGATCGTGACTTTGATCGGCGCCGCGTAGGCCATCCCACGCTGCCGACACTCGTCGACGTCGTACTTCGGCCTCTCGAGCGTGTACCCGCTGAATACCAACTCGCTCGTTCCATTGAAGTCACGAATCGGGAACACACTGTTGAAGACGCCCTGAAGACCGGTATTTTGCCGATCGTCCCTGGGAACATCCGTTTGAAGGAACTTGTCGTATGACCGCTTTTGAATGTCGATCAGGTTCGGGATCTCGAGGATGTGCTCGATTTTCCCGAAGGAATGTCGCATTCGAAAGTTGGTCTGAATCGTCGCCGCCATCAGAGAGACTCCTGCCGAACCACTGCTACTGGAACCCTAAAGCCGAGAATTAAGAGACACGTGCACGACAAGGAGACCCTTTGGCCTCCCGCCGCGTCGCGGAAAGTCGTGAATGTTGCGCTGCGCGTACCGGTGCTGCCCCGGCCGGGAACTTAACCCGAGCGGGCCCACGTGCCAAGTCGCGGCACAGAGCTCCGAAGCATAACCCCATAGGGTTACTTGACGGTGACCTTGGCGCCAGCGTCTTCGAGCTTCTTTTTGATCTCTTCGGCCTCGTCCTTGGACACGGCCTCTTTGACGGCCTTGGGAGCCGCTTCGACCAGCGCCTTGGCGTCCGCCAAGCCGAGCTGCGTGATCTCGCGGACGGCCTTGATCACGTTGATCTTCTTGCCGCCAGCTTCGGTCAGCTCGACATCGAACTCGGTCTGCTCTTCGGCAGGCTCAGCTGCGCCGCCTGCGGGACCCGCGACGGCGACCGCTGCCGGTGCTGCCGAAACGCCCCACTTCTCCTCGAGCTCTTTGACCAGGTTCGCGACTTCCATGACGGTCCACGAGCTCAGCTCTTCGACCATCGATTCTACGTTCATATTTGCCATTCTTGACTCTCCGCTAACCGTGCGTGCGACACGGCTAAATTTGTTGTTGGATTACTCGCCTGCCTCTTTGCGCCGGTACGCATCGAGAACGAGAGCGAGGTTCTGGGCCGGTGCATTGATTTGGCCGACCAGGTTCTGCATGGGCGCCATGAGCTGCGCGAGCAGCGCAGCGCGAATCTCGTCCTTGCTGGGAAGCGTGGCGAGTTCTTTTTCGACTCGCTTTGCGTCCAGGACTTGGCCTTCCAGAAGGCCACATTTGACGAGGAGTTTCGGATCTCCGCCCTTCGGCTCGAGAACATCCGTGAACTCCTTGCGGAAATTCTTGATCACCTTGGCGGCAGCCGAGGGATCTTCGAAGCTCCAAGCGATCGCCGTCGGGCCGGCGAGGTATTGCCCAAACTCCGTGTCGCCGCCGAGCTCGGAACCCTCGAGTGCCTTGCGGACGACGTTGTTCTTGACGACTTTGTACTCGACACCCGCGTCGCGGAAACGGGCACGGAGATCCGTGATCATCTCGACGTTGACGCCTCGGAAGTCGACGAGCACGGTCGAGCTCGCGTTATCGAAGCTCTCGCGGACGGAAGCGGCCTGAGCCGTCTTTTGTTCTCGTGTAAGGCTCATGATTACGCCTCCACCTCTATAGTGCTGGGGTCAACCTTGATGCCGGGGCCCATCGTGGAGCTCAGCGTGATGCTACGCAGGTAAGTGCCCTTCGCGGCAGCCGGCTTGGCCTTCACGAGTGCGCCGACCAACGACTGCACGTTGCCAGCAAGCTCGGGCTCACCAAAGGATTTCTTGCCTATCTGTGCGTGCACGATGCCGGCCTTTTCGACTCGGAACTCGACCTTGCCGGCCTTGGCTTCGCGAACGGCCTTGGACAGGTCGAAGGTCACAGTGCCGACCTTGGGGTTTGGCATCAGGCCACGGGGACCGAGGACACGACCGAGACGACCGACCTGCCCCATCATGTCCGGCGTGG
>JAUXFZ010000447.1 GCA_030622585.1 Myxococcales bacterium | reverse complement strand
TTCCTAAGACCGCTTGGCCTCCGACTTGCCAGATTCCAATGAGAAACATCGTGAGCCAGAGGTTCCAATAGGCGCGTAAAGGGCCGACGCGAGAGCCTCCCAGCGGGAAGTACAGGTAGTCGCGGAGCCAAGTGGATAAGGTGATGTGCCAGCGACGCCAGAACTCGGCGGGACTCGCGGATTGATACGGCCGGTCGAAGTTCTCTGGCAGCTCGAGGCCCATCAGCTTTGCCGAGCCGCGTGCGACGTCGGTGTAGCCGGAGAAGTCGCAGTAGATCTGCATCGTGAAGCCGTAGAGGGCGATCACGACTTCGGCTGCGCTGTAGAGCTCGGGCTGATCGAATACGCGGTCGACCAGATTGACCGACAGGTAATCGGCGATGACGACCTTCTTCACCATGCCGGTCGCGATCAGGAACAGGCCCTGGGTGACTTGCTCGTCGCGAAGGGTGATCTTGCGCTGGAGCTGAGGAAGCAGTTGAGACGCGCGGACGATGGGGCCGGCGACCAACTGCGGGAAGTACGTGACGAAGAATGCGAACTGGAAAAAATTGCGGGTCGGCTCCAGCTTTCGACGGTAGATGTCGATGGTGTAGCTGAGGGTCTGGAACGTATAGAAGGAGATGCCGATCGGCAGGAGCACGTCGAGGAACGGCGGGTTCGGGATCTCGATGCCGAAGAAGAGCCCAAGGACGTCGGCGGTCGCTTGGGAGGCGAAGTTGAAGTACTTGAACAGACCAAGCAGCCCCAGGTTCACGACGAGGCTGACGACCAGCCAGCGTTTGCGCGCTTTTGCGTCGTTCGTGGCGTGGATTCGAAGTCCGACCACGTAGTCGAGGACGGTCGACCCTAGGATGAGGACGATGTAGGCCGGGTGCCACGCCATGTAGAACAGGCACGACGCCACGAACACGAAGATGATTCGCAGCTGGGCGTGGCGCGCCAACAGCCAAAATCCCGCGACGGCGATGCCCAGGAACAGAATGTAGTCGAGACTGTTGAAGAGCACTGGTCCCCTTGCCCAGCGTGGACGCGCCCGGTTTTAGCTGCAGGGGGACCTGCACGCTAGTTGCTTGACGGGGGGCCCCCTTAGACCAAGCATCTGCGGCCGGAGGTCACGATGAAGATAGCGGGTTCAGTAGCGCTGGTGACGGGTGGAGCGTCTGGCTTGGGCGAGGCGACGGTGCGCCAGCTCGTGAGTCAGGAAGCCCAGGTGGTCATCGTTGACCTCGACGAGGACCGCGGGCAGGCGCTCGCCGCCGAGCTGGGGGATTCGGCCACGTTCGTCCGAGCTGACGTGAGCAATGCCGAAGAAGTCCAGGCGGCGGTTGCTCGAGCCACGTCCATCGGGACGCTTCGGGCTTCAATCAACTGCGCCGGCATCGGCATCGCCAAGCGAACGATTGGAAGGGACGGTACGCCGCACGACATGGGAGCCTTTCAGAAGGTCATCTCCGTCAATCTCTTTGGGACATTCAATCTGCTTCGCCTTGCCGCGTCGGCCATGGTCGACAATGAGCCGGAGGACGGCGAGCGAGGCGTGATCATCAACACCGCCTCGGTGGCCGCCTTCGACGGCCAGATCGGCCAGGTCGCGTACTCGGCCTCGAAGGGCGGCATCGTGGGCCTGACCCTCCCAGCCGCGCGCGACCTCGCGAAAGCTCAGATTCGCGTCGTGACGATCGCGCCTGGCACGTTCGATACGCCGTTGCTTGCCTCGCTCGGTGACGACATTCGCACCGCGCTGGCCGCGACGATTCCACACCCGAGCCGCCTCGGACGCCCAGGAGAGTTCGGCGCACTCGCCTGTCATATCGTCGAAAACAGTTACATCAACGGCGAGGTCATCCGGCTCGACGGGGCCATTCGCATGGCGCCACGTTAGCTTGTCGCAGATCGCGACATGGACCGTGCCTCCCGTCCGCCGGCGTCGAATCTTCGGACTCGCGCTTCCCATCATCGGGGGCATGCTGTCGCAGAACGTGCTGAACCTCGTCGACACGGGGATGGTTGGTACGTTGGGAGATGCGGCGCTCGCGGGCGTCGGCCTCGGCGGCTTTGCGAACTTCTTGTTTTCCGCGTTTATCTTGGGCCTTTCGGCGGGCGTCCAAGCAATGGCAGCGCGTCGCGTCGGGGAGGGCCGTCTCCACGAGACCGCCATTCCCCTCAACGGCGGTTTACTGATTGCGCTGGTCCTCGCCGTCCCCTTGTCAGCCCTGCTGATCACGTTCGCCCCCGAGTACTTCCCCATCCTGACCAGCGATGCCGCGGTCGTCGAGCAAGGCGTGCCGTATCTTCGAGCGCGTTTGTTCGCGATGTTCGGAATGGGGATGAACTTCGCATTCCGGGGGTACTGGAACGCGGTCGACAAGTCGATGCTGTACATGCGCACGCTGATCTCGATGCACGTGCTCAACATCTTCCTCAACTGGGTGTTGATCTTCGGCAACCTCGGCGCTCCCGAGCTCGGAGCGGCCGGCGCCGGTGTTGCTTCAGCGATAGCCACCGTCTTCGGGACAGCATCGTATTTCGTGCTTGGTCGCAGCTACGCAGGTGACGCGGGATTCCTTCACGGACTACCCGACCGTCCGACGATGACCACCATCATCAGGCTGGCCGCCCCCGCGGGGCTTCAGCAGTTCTTTTTCGCGGCCGGGATGACGGTCTTCCTCATGTTCGTCGCTCGCATGGGTACGCCGGAGCTCGCGGCGACCAAGGTGATCATCGACTTGATGCTCGTCGCCATCCTGCCTGGCATTGGATTCGGGCTTGCCGCAGCTTCGCTTGCGGGTCAGGCGTTGGGTCGGGGCGATCCGCAAGACGCCAAGCAGTGGGGTTGGGACGTCACGAAGATGGCGGTCTTGGTCGTCGCCGCCCTCAGCCTTCCCGCCGTGTTGGTTCCCGAAGCGATCCTGGGCGTATTCATCCGCGAGCCTCCAACACTGGCCCTGGCCAAGGACCCGCTTCGCATGGTCGCCGCCTTCCTGTTCCTCGACGCAGTCGGCATGGTGTTGATGAACGCGCTTCTCGGAGTGGGAGACGCCAAGCGCGTGATGTTCATCGGCACCGCCTTCCAGTGGCTGATCTTCCTACCCGCCGTGTATGTAATAGGCCCCGTGATGGGCCTAGGCCTCGTCGCAGTATTCGCAGCCCAGGTCCTCTACCGAGGCCTGCAGTCAATAACATTCGCCTCGATGTGGACCCGCGGAACCTGGCAGTCGATCAGCCTCCAATGACGCCCCCCGCTTGGACGGGATTGGCCATCAGTCCACGGGCTTGCCGGTCGATCGGTCGAGCGTCATCCAGGGGGTTCCAGCGATCTGCACTTCGATAAGCTCTTCGTTAACCGTGAGC
>JAUXFZ010000216.1 GCA_030622585.1 Myxococcales bacterium | reverse complement strand
TGGCAGCCACCAACAAGAACCTGGAGCTGGAGGTGAAGGACGGACGTTTTCGAGAGGATCTCTACTTTCGGCTCAACGTCGTCCCCATCGTGAGTCCCCCGCTCCGCGAGAGAAAGTCCGATATCGTCCTGTTGGCATCTGGCTTCCTCCAAGAGTTTTCCCTCGCGAACGGGCTCCGGGAGAAGCCGATCGACGAGGATGTGCTCGACGCGCTGGCCGAGCGGCAGTGGCCCGGCAACGTGCGTGAGCTCCGGAACGTCGTGGAGCGGATGGCGATCTTGAGCGGTGACAGGATCACCCTCGACGATCTGCCAGCCGAGGGGATGCTCAGCGAAGGGCGACGCGGGTCCTCCCAGCCGTCTGACCTCCCCGCCACGCGCGACGACGAGGGCGAGCGCCTGACTCTGCGGGAGTATCGTACACGTGCCGAGAAGGACTACATCCTTCAGACGCTCGACGAGGTGGGCTGGAACATCTCCCGCGCCGCGACGATTCTCGGCGTGGAGCGCACCAACCTCCACAAGAAAATGCGGAGTTATGGTATCCGTCGGGAAGAGGCATGATCAAGCGATCGATGAGACTGATGTGGAGGGGCGCTGTCCTGGCTTTCCTCGTGTACCTCCTCTTTTTCGTTCCGCTCGGCGGGCGGTCTGCCTTCCAGCATCTCATGCGGGTAGCCGACACCAATGAGGCGCAGGAGCTCGGGCGGGAGGTAGGCGCCGCGACGGATCGCATCGCCAAACAGATCGGGGAACAAGTGCACAACGTGACGCAGCCCCCCGCACACGATGCGGGCGCCTCACAGGTTCCCGAGATAGTCTCGCAGCAGTTCCAGGGCGTCGTCGGGCATGCCTACGACCGCGAGCAACGTATTGACGCGGCTCGCGAAGAGGAGTCCCAGTGACCGCGTTTGGTCCGCTTTAGGGCCACTCCAATCGAAGGCGTTTCATCTTGCGCCATAGGGTTGTCGGGCTGAGCCCGAGGAGTGCGGCGGCACGCTCTTTGTTCCCCTCGACCTGTCGCAGAGCGCGAACGATGGCGTCGCGCTCGACGTTCTGCACGATGGCTGCCAGCGATTGGCGGCCTGGGCGCAAGGCGGCGCCGTTGCCGTTGGAGCTGGGGACGATGTCAGCAAGATGAATCTGCCCGTCCTGGGCCAAGGCCACCCCTTGCTCGATCAAGTTCTCGAGCTCTCGAATGTTCCCCGGGAAGTCGTAACCACGTAGATAATCCATGACGCCGGGGCCGAGCGTCGCGTGCCGGGTCATCTTTTTCCCGTACTTCTCGAGGAAGCTATCGACGATGGGCGGGATGTCCTCTTTGCGCTCCCGCAGCGGCGGAAGCTCGAAACGTGCGACGTTGAGTCGGGAGTACAGGTCCTCGCGAAAGAGCTTCTCCTCGATGCGGACCCGCAGATTTTGGTTTGTCGCGGCGATGATGCGCGCATCGACGTTGATCGAGTTGTTTTCGCCGAGCCTGCGGATCTCGCCCTCCTGAATCGCGCGGAGCAGCTTCGCTTGCAGCGAAGGTGGGGTCTCAGCAATCTCGTCGAAGAAGAAAGTCCCACCGTTGGCTTCTTCGAAGAGGCCTTTGCGCGTCTGCACCGCGCCGGTGAACGCCCCACGCATGTGTCCGAAGAGCTCGCTCTCGAGAAGAGTTTCGGGGAGCGCAGCGCAGTTGATCGAGACGAAGGGCCGGTCTGCCCGCAACGAATTCGCGTGAATGGCTCGCGCGACCAACTCTTTGCCCGTGCCGCTCTCTCCGGTGATGAGTACCGTCGCGTCGGTGGGCGCGATGCGCACGATACGCCCGAGGATGTCGCGGATCTCAGCCGACTGCCCGATGATGTTCCCGAAGTTGTACCGCTCTCGAAAATCTGCTGCCGCCGCGCGCTGCTCACCCGCGAGTTGATCGGTGCGGGTCGCGCGCGAGACCTTGACGAGAAGCTCCTGCTCGACAAACGGCTTCTGAACGAAATCGCGCGCGCCCAAGCGCATGGCTTCCACCGCGTCCTCGATGGTGCCGAAGGCGGTCATCACAATTACCTGGGTCAAGGGGGACGTCTCTCGCGCGCGCTTCAGCACCTCCAAGCCGCCTACGTCTCCCATCCGGAGGTCGGTGATGACTAGGTCATAGCCATGCTCGGCGACCATGGTGCTCGCCGCCTCGCCGCTCGCCGCCTGGTCGACCTCATAGCCCTCCGTTCGCAGCATGTCCGCAAGCATGCCCCGCGCGTTGTCCTGATCATCGACGATGAGAATCCTGGCCATCCCCCAACCGGTTCCGTCTAGTTCCGTCTAGCTCCGTCTAGCCCCGACCTTACCGCAAATCGTCGGGTCGCGCTCGGACCGTCACTCGAGCAGCTGATGCATCGCCGCGACCACCTCGTCCCGAAACTCGACCGGAAAGATGAGACGCGGTCGCTCGATGCGTTTGTTCCGGAGCTCGCCGAGAAGGAAGGAGGCGTCGCCCAGGCGCTGCAGAGGTTGGTGACGGCGCGTCACCCACATGCCATCGGTGCTGCCGTCGGTGGGTTCGCTGTAGGGCACGTCCTCGGCGACATCGAGCCAGACTGCGAGATCGGGACGAAGCCCTCCCGTGGCTACGATTTCCTCGACGCGCAGGAGCGCCTCGCTCCAAAGGTCCGGCCGATGGTCGGGAAGCGGCATCGTTTTCGGAAGCTGCCGGCATCGAAGGCGTTTGCTGAGCTGGGCCAGCGTGGAGTCGCCCCCACGCTCCCACGCGCTGAGACACGTCAGCAGCTCCGCGTCGTCCATCAAAAGGTGCTCGTCGAGCGAAACCACGTCGCCGAGAGCGGCCGCCCGAAACGCAGGCAGCAGCGGGTCAGGTGGGGTCCCGTCGGAGATCAGCTCACTCACTCTCGTGAAGATCGCCCGCACCAGGGCGTCTGCCGCGCGCGTGGTCTTGTGGTGGTAGACCTGCTGATGCATGAAGTGGCGCCCAAGGAAGAAGCTCTCCACTGGCGGCAAGCCCTTGGGGCCTTGCACTGCCAGAACCCAGCGGCCCTCCACGCAGGCAAACGTCAAGGCCTGAAGCAACCAGTCGAGGTCGTACAAGCCGTAGCGAACGCCCGTCATATGGCTGTCGCGCAGAAGGTAGTCCGCCCGATCTACGTCCAACGTGCCGCTGACGCTCTGACTGAGGTAGCCGAGCCGATAGTCGCCGCTCAGCAAGGCGGCGACCCGCTCCGGCATGCCCGCTGAGATCGATTCGAGCGCCTGGTGCACCTCGGTCGACGGATCGAGAATGATCTCCTGCGTCCATTGCTCGTGATGCTTGGCGTGGGGGAGCACCTCCTCGAAAAGATGCGAGAACGGCCCGTGACCCAAGTCGTGAAGAAGCGCGGCGGCAAGACCTTCGGCCCTCGCTTCATCGTCGAGCCTCTGGTCGGCCGGTAGCTCGTCGCCGCATACGTCGAGCCGGCGCTGAAGGGACTGCATGATGTGCGCCGTGCCCACCGCGTGTGAAAAGCGTGTGTGCTCTGCCCCCGGGAAAACGAGCGATGCGAGCCCAAGCTGCCGAACGCGGCGCAGGCGCTGTACCTCGCGCGTGTCGAGGAGGGAACGGATCACCCGCTCCGCCATGCCTTCGAAGGCGATCAAACCGTGGACCGGGTCCCTCAAGATCACGCTGCACGGTACCACTGCGCCTTCAGAACGCCAGCGTGCCGAAGCGTCCGTCTCTCGGCACCTCGAAGCTCGACCCGCGGCGGACGACCGCGACCGTGTCCGGCTGCCACAAAGGCAGCACGGGAAGATCGCGGGCAAGGATGTGCTGGACTCGTTCGTAGGCCGCCCGACGCAGCTGCCGATCGACTTGGGTCCGGCCGACCTCGAAGAGCCCATCGAGCTCCTCGTTTCGGTAGCGCCATCGATTCGCACCTTCGTTGTGGGAGCCGGGGATCCGTGACGAGTCGAAAAACCAGCTGAGGACGTGGGGCTCGATCACCTCGGGCACTTGGAGCAGCGTGATCTCGAAGCGGCCCCGGTTGAGATCCGAGATTAGAGTGGCGGCTTCCGAGGGCCGCACGTCGACCTCGATGCCGACATCCCTCAGCATCGCTGCGATCGCCCGTGCGACCGATTGCCGAAATCGCTCGGACGTCGTGCGGAGCACGAGACGCATTCGAGGCTCCGAGCCCGGTGGGTCCGGGAACCCGGCAGCGTCCAACAAGGCGCGAGCCTCGTCGGGGTCGAAGGCTCGCGGTGGCAGTGCATCGACGTCTGCCCAGTGGCCTCGCGGAATCCAACTATCTGTGACCTGCGCGAGGCCGTCATACTTCACGCGCACCAGCAGCTCCCGGTCGATCGCGTACCCAATCGCGCGCCGCACCAGGACGTCATCGAGCTTGGGCGAGGCCGTGTGAAACCCGAGATACATCGTGGAAATTCCCGCAACCCGCCGAGTTTCGAATCGTGGGTCGTCTCGAAACAGGGGCAGCAGGAGTGGCGGTATCGACGCGATGGCGAGGTCGCCCTGCCCCGCGAGCATTCGTAGAGCCCGGGTATTGTCGTCCCGGATGACAACGAATCGCAGGCTTGGGTACTTCGGTGTTCCTCGGTGCCAATGAGGGTTTGCGCTCAGCTCGAGAACTCCTGGCTCACGTTTGACCAAACGGAATGGGCCCGCGCCGATCGGGAACGGGTCGTCGGGCGTCGCGATGCGTTGAAAGGCGTCTTCACTCCGAACGATCGGGAGCTCGAGGTCCGTGAGAAACGTGGCGTGAGGCTCGCGGAGGATGAAGACGATCGTCCGCGGGTCCGGGACGCGCATCTCGGCGATTCGTCGATAGGTATGCGCGTAGCGGCTTCGGAGGCGTGGATCGACGATGCCCTCGAAGGTGGCCACCACGTCTCGTGCGTCCAGAGGGCTCCCGTCGCTAAAGCGCAGCCCTTCGCGGAGCCGCACCTCGAACCGCGTTGGGCTCGATGCCGTCACCGACTCCGCGAGGTCTGGAATCACCTCCAGCGTTCGGGAATCGATCGTCAGCAGCGAAGCGAAGAGGAGCCGGGAGACACGCAGGCCGTAGGGGTCACCCACAAAGCGCGGGTCGAGCTGTTCCGCATCCCGGGGCAGCATCACGACTAGTGCGTTCGGGTCGTGAACCTCGGGCTGGCTGCAGCCAAGGCCGATCACTAGGAGCAGAAGCGGAGCGCTGCTAGGGTGCAGACGATGGCGCACCGAGCGCTTCTTTGTTTTGCGATCGTCGGCCTGCTGGTCGTGAGCCCTGGTGCGCGCGCCAAGGGGCCCGAGCCGCTTGCACAAACGATCGGGAGCCTCGTACGGCAGGCCGGGCTTGGCGGGGGGATTGGGATTCACGTCGTTC
>JAUXFZ010000054.1 GCA_030622585.1 Myxococcales bacterium | reverse complement strand
TCGTCTTGTGCGAGTATTTCAACGATTCGTTGATCGGACAACGGGGCTGTTTGTTCCTCGCCGCCGATGATGTGCTTGATCGCCTGCTTCACGCTTTCCGAGGCGATGTCATTTTGGTTATCCCGTCTTATGGCGCTGTTGAAGAAGTACTTCAACTCGAAAGTGCCCCGAGGCGTGTGGACGTATTTGTTGCTGGTGACACGAGAAATCGTGCTCTCGCGCATGCCGACGGTCTCGGCCACGTCGCGTAGAATCATGGGCTTTAGATACTCGATGCCCTTGTCGAAGAAGTCCTGCTGCTTCTCGACGATGCACTCGGTGACCTTGACGATGGTCTTACGTCGCTGATCGATGCTTCGGATCAGCCACTGCGCGCTTCGCATCTTGTCTTGGATGTATTCTTTGGCTTTGGCGTTGTCCGCCATGGCCGCGCGGTAAAAACCGCTGATCTTGAGCTTGGGCATGCCATCGTCGTTGGCGACGACGTAGTACTCGTCCCCCACCTTGTGCACGTAGACGTCCGGCACGATGTATCGCGGCTCTTCGGTCTGGAACCGTCTCGCCGGCCGCGGTTCGAGCTCGGCGATGATCTGCGCCACGTCGTACACCTCTTCTAAGGGGCACTCGCATGCTTTGGCAATCGCCGGGTAGCGGCGCTTCTCGAGGTCGGTCAGGTGATGGGCCAGTATGCGGAGCACCAGGTCGTCCATGCCGTAGTGCTTGGCCTGGATGCTCAGGCACTCCTCGAGCGATCGGGCAGCGACCCCCAGCGGATCGAACTCCTGAATCATCGCCAGGACTTCCTCGGCGTCCTCGGCGTCGAGATCGGCCTCGGCCGCAAGCCGCGGGACGACTTCTTCCGGCGCCGCGTCGTCGATCTTCAGGTACCCGTTGTCGTCGAGATTGCCGATCACCAACACTGCGAATCGGCGCTCGTCCTCGACGAAGTCGCCCATGCGTAACTGCCACTCGAGATGTTCGCTTAGATCTTCGATCGTCGACAGCGTCGCCTCGAGGCCGGGCATCTCGTCATCCGGCCCGCGACGTATCGAAGGCATCGGCGCTTCGTTCGACTGATTCTCGAGGTAGCGCTCCCAGTCGATTTCCGCTTTCTTGGCCTCATGCGCTTCGACTTCGGGCGTCGGCGACTCGTCGGTGCCGGCGCTGCTCGGCTCACGCGGCTCGAGCCCCTCCTCGAGTATGGGGTTCTCGAGTAGCTCTTCCTGCACGAGCTCGCTCAGCTCCATGCGTGACATCTGCAGCAGCTTGATCGCCTGCTGCAGCTGCGGCGTCATGATGAGCTGCTGCGATAGTTTGAGTTGCTGCTTGAGCTCCATTTCGGCCCCACGCCGGAAAGACGCGTCGATTCGCAGTATAGACGCCTACGGGGCTCAGGGAAACTCGACCGCGTAGGCTCGCGAATTTCGCCGCGCTCGGTTATTGTGTCGGAGTGGGGACTGGGCGTCCATTTCCGAAGGCGGTGGTGGTCGTCGCCGATGACGATCGGGCGACGTGCGAGCACATATCGCAGTTACTGCGGACGCGCGGGCTGGTCGTCGTCCAGGCCGGTGGCGGCCAGCAAGCTATCGACGCCGTTCGTGCCCAGCCGGTCGACCTCGTGGTGCTCGACGTCGACATGCCCGGCCTGAGTGGCATCGACGCATGCCGAGTCATCAAGACCATCACCAAAGATCGCTTCGTCCCGGTCGTCCTTCTCGCGGCCGCCGACGACGAGAGTGCGCGCTTTCAGGGGCTGCGCACGGGAGCGGACGATCACGTGTTGAGGCCGTTCGACGACTCGGAGCTCTTGGCGCGCATCGAGAACATGCTGCGGGTGAAGCGGGCACACGACGACGTGCAGTTTGCGAAGAACGAGCTTCGCTACACATCCCTCCACGACGACCTGCGCGCGCTACCCGACCATCGCTTCTTTCACGAGTGCCTGGCGATCGAGTTCGAGGAGGCGCAGCGTCATCTAGATCCGCTGGCCTGCGGTATCCTCGCGGTCGATGATTTCCGAGACCTCATCGCCGATCACGGCGCGGAGGTCGCGGGGCGCGTACTGGACGAAGTGTCGGTCCGGCTACAACGCACGATCCGTCCCACCGACATCGCCGCGCGATTCCGGACGGCCGAGTTTGGTCTCTTGCTACCCAACACGCGGCCCGCGCGATCCCTTTCCTTGGCCGATCGCATCGTGTCCGAGGTCGCGCTTCGACCATTCGATCTGCCGAGTCCGACTCGGGGCGCCACGACGATCGAGTTGACGATTTCGATCGGGCTTGGGCTGTATCCGAGCGGCAGCATCCGGTCGCACACCGAACTGTTGGATGCGGCTAGCATCGCCGTGGCCCGAGCACGGGTCGCCGGACCGAATCGCGTCTGCGTCGTGCAGCAACAGGGCTACATCTTCCGCCCGACTCTCCACGGCGCGGCCTAGTCGTCGCCGACGAGCTCCCTCGAACGAGGCCCGACCCCCGAATCGAGGTCGCCGTGCGCCATCGATGGGTTCGTGTTATCCGCTGTCGCGGGCAATGGAGATTCGGGGACTCACAAAAGTCGACTACGACTACATCATTTCTGTACTGGACCAGTGGTGGGGCGGGCCGGCCGGAAGACGCGTCGATCCGATGTTTTTCTACGAGTTCGGCGAGCACGCGCTCGTTGCGGAGCTCGACGGACAGGTGATCGGCTTCCTGCTCGGCGTGATGGTGCCGACACCGTCCGCGAGCGGCTATGTGCACCTCGTCGGGATTCACCCGGACCATCGCCGCCGAGGTGTCGGAAAACGACTCTACGAACAGTTTACGGAGCGGTGCCGGGCCGCGGGAATGAAGCGGATCAAGTCCCTGGCGGCTGCCGGCCATGAGGGCCCGGTGCGATTCCACGAGTCGATGGGTTTCGAGAGCACCGAGGTCCCCGACTATGCGGGCCCAGGGCGTTCGCGCGTCGTATTCGTGAAGGAGCTTTGACCTCGCGGCGACTCCCGGTATCCTGACAACCAGGTAAGCGGGGGGACAAGCAGGCATGGGCTACTCATCGGCCGACGAAGCGCGACAAGCTCGCGAAGCGCTCGGCAAAGCACTCGAAGCACTACAGCAGGACGAGGACGTTCCGGAGGAGGTTCTGGGCATCATCCAGAACGTCGCGAAGTCTGTTGGGGCGCTCTTCGAGGCGGAATACGCGTCGACTGAACCGGATGGCAAAGCGTGTGTAAAGAACGCGCTGGGTACGCTCAGCCAGACGCTCGCCCTTCTTCAAGACGTGAAGAGTGAGCATGCGGGCGTGCAAATCGCGACCGAGAGCATCGCCGACGTCGTCAGCATCCTCTTTCCGCTGACGAACAAGCCGAGCGTCAGACCCGATCCAACCTCGCAACGCCCGAGTTCCGGCGCACCGGTGTCACAGCGCTCTCCGTCACAGCGCTCTCCGGCGAGCGCACCACCGGCGAGCGAACCTCCGTCACAGCGCTCTCCGGCGAGCGAACCACCGGCGAGCGCACCTCCGTCGCAGCGCTCGCCGGCGAGCGAACCTCCGGCAAGCGCACCTCCGGCGAGCGCACCGCCGGCGAGCGCACCTCCGGCGAGCGCACCGCCGGCGAGCGCACCTCCGTCACAGCGCTCTCCGGCGAGCGAACCACCGGCTTCTCAATTCCCTGGGTCCACGTCCGATCGGCCGTTCAAGCGGCGGTCCCACCGGCCGTCCAACCGGCCGTCCAACCGGCCGTTTTCACAGCGCCCTCCGGCGAGCGCCGCGCCGGCCGGCAGGTCGGCTTCGGGGACGCCCCTGCCCATCCCCACGTCGATGCTCCCGCCACCCGCACCGATTCCAACGGGCGAACGGCGGGCGGTGGAAGCGAACCTAGGCGCAACGACACAGTCCAACTTCTACGTCGGCTTTACCGGTGAAATCGCGCATGGCGGCGTATTCCTCGCAACGTATGAAGCGCTTCCGAAAGACACTTCGGTCCGCATGCTCGTCACCCTACCCGGCGGCTTCGAGTTCGAATGCGACGGCTATGTGCGGTTCGTCCGTGACCTCATGGACTTCATGTCGGAGGCTGAGCCCGGCATGGGCATTCAGTTCGAGGACCTACCGGGCGAAGCGCGAGACCTGGTGCTCCGGTTTATCCGCAAACGCCCCCCCATCTTCTACGACGTCTAGTGTGCGGATCTTTTCTCTCGCACACTAGTGCGACTAGACTTCGCCGAGGAGCTTGTTCATCGAGGCTTCGTCGACTGGCGTGAAGGTGTACGACTCCATCTCCTTCGAGGTCACCCACGCGTAGTCCTTGACCGCGCGGCAGTGAAGCTGGCCGCCAAGCAGCGTGCACTCGTAGAGATACAAATCGACGGCGTACTTCTCGTACGGATGGTTCACGAACGAAATGAGCTGACCCACCTCGACGCTCGCGCCGAGGCGTTCTCCCACTTCCCGCGCCAGCGCCGCCTGATCGCTCTCGCCGTCCTCGACGCGCCCACCGGGAAAATCCCACAGCAACGGCAGCACCGCGGTTTCGCGACGTTGGGTGATCAGATACTGCCCCTCACGCTCCACCAGAGCAGCCACCACGCGAATGGTCTTCAAGTTCGACGGCACGCTGTGGGACATAGCACCCCTTCCCCGAGGTGTTCACATCGGGTAGTGATGCACGATCTCGCGAGCAGGCCGCTCCACGTTCAAGACAGGACTCGTGATCAAGTCCCGACCCGACGCGATGAAGAAGAGCGACTCGCCCACGGTGGGGAGCCCCTCCGAGGCGCTGATCGCTCCGTTGTCGTGGAACTTGAGGCCCCCTGATACCGTGCTGCGCAGCGCGAGATGGCCGGCAAGCCACTCCCCGCTACGGCGGTCGCGGACACCCACACACACATTGCGGCGCACGTGGTATTCACTGTTGCGAGTCACGAAGATACGATGAATTCGGCGTTCTTTGCCCAAATAGCCCATCAAAACCCTCCTCGGGCGCTACCATGAGATTTCCGTGTCACCTTACATGTGGGATAAAGTAGGACCAAGAAACTGGCGACGGCCCTTGCTGTTGCAGCCGGACAACTTCACGCCCCCGGAGCGAACCCCCTGGGGAGGCCGCCGAATCGCCGGGAGTCTGAAACTGAACGCCGGTTTAGAGGTACGTGGCGTCGTGGGCGAGGCCTGGGAGCTCTCGGTGGAGCCGGACTTCCCAAGCCGGATCGTGGACGGACCCACGTTGGACGAGGTGCTCCGCGACGACCCTGCCCTCCTCGGAGCGGAGGCGGCGCTCGGTTCGACCGCGTTGCTGGTGAAGCTGGTCGACGCTGCGGACGATCTGTCGGTCCAGATTCACCCTACGGACGACGACCCAGCTCTCGCGGGGGACGAGAGTGGGAAACCGGAAGCCTGGTACATCATCGAGGCGGAGCCCGGCGCAGGTTTGTACCTCGGTTTTCGCGCCGGTGTATCCCGCCAAGACGTCGAGAAGACGATCGACGAGGGCGGCCAGGTGGACCAGCTCATGTCCTTCGTACCGGTGTCTCCTGGAGATGTGTTCCTGATCGAGCCGGGGACGCCTCATTCGATCGGCAGGGGAGTCTTGCTCCTGGAGCCGCAACGCGTCTCTCCGGGGAAGCGCGGTCTCACATACCGCTACTGGGATTGGAACCGCACCTACGATGCCGCTGGACGCCTGCACCCCGGTGGGCAACCGCGCGAGCTTCACAGGGAGCGCGCCCTCGACGTGACGCACTGGGGAAGCCCGCGCGGGGACCAGCTCCTCGATCAGATCTGCCGACGGGCGGGGCCTGCCGCGACCGACGGCTCTGCGAGCTGCGAGGTGCTGGTAGGCGACCAAGGGCTCATCCAGTCCGAGTCTTTCTTTGTGCAACGCTTGGCGGGCTCCGGTGATCTCGTCCTGCCGGCTGCCAACCGATTGCGCGGGCTCACCGTCTTGGATGGGTCTCTCTCCCTTCACGACGGCGAACGCGTGCTCGAGCTCGCCCGCGGTCAGACCGCAGCTCTGCCCGCGTGTCTTGAACCGCTTCGCGTCGAGCTGACCACCGCACACGCCGTGCTGTGCAGCTTGGCTTGACGACGCCATGCCCCCGTAAGACAGTGCCGCGCCTTGGTTGACGTCACCACCGACCCGCCGCCCCTCATTTCGATTGTGATCCCCGTCTACAACGAGGAAGCGATCCTGCGTGCCTCCGTGGTGGACCTCATCGATCGGCTGAGCACCCTCCCCTGGTCGTACGAGCTCATGATCGCGGAGAACGGCTCCACGGATCGAACGCCCGAGGCAGCGGCCGAGCTCGCGGCGCGCTTCCCCCAACTGTTGTGGCGGCACACCGACGAGCCTAACTACGGGAAAGCTCTACGCGAGGGCATCCAACACGCAAGAGGCGACATCGTGATTTGCGACGAGATCGACCTTTGCGATACGGATTTCTACGAGCGCGCCGTCGCGCTGTTGCGAGACGACGCGGTGGACTTCGTCGTCGGCTCCAAAGCGATGGAGGGAGCCAAGGACCAGCGTCCCTTCTCCCGGCGCCTCGGCACGGTGGTGATCAACGGCCTACTCAGGGTGAGCCTGGGGTTCAAAGGGACCGACACCCACGGGCTCAAGGCCTTTGCTCGCGAGCCCGTTCAGCCGATCGCTGCCGCCTGCTTGGTCGACCGCGATCTATTCGCCTCGGAGCTCGTCATCCGGGCCGAGCGCGCCGGTCTTCGCGTTCAGGAGATTCCAGTCCGGGTCCTGGAGAAGCGACCCCCGACGATCGGCCTGGCGAGGCGGGTGCCCAGGGTCTTGAAGAATTTGGTTGAGCTCTTCATTGCGATCCGGATCAAAGGGTGAGTCTGAGGCTAGCATCGGTATCGGTTGATTTGGACGAGGTGCCGCTCTACGCGGCGATCCACGGGCTCGCGACGCCAGACGGGCCAAGCGCGCACGCGGTGTACGACCGTTGTGTTCCGCGCCTGACCGAATGGTTGGATGGCGAGTCGATTCGGGCCACCTTCTTTGCGATCGGCAAAGACCTCGAGCGCGCCGAGAACCGCGAGACCGTCTCGGCGCTCCAGCGTGCGGGTCACGAAATTGCAAATCACTCGTATCATCATCGTTATGATCTCACGCGCCGAACCCCCGCGGAGATGCAGGAAGACGTAGAGCGAGGAGCCGACACCATCGAGGCGGCATGCGGAAGGCGACCGACTGGGTTTCGCGCGCCGGGCTACACGGTCACCGACGCACTGTTCAACGCGCTCGACAGGGCAGGTGTCGGTTATGACTCGAGCGTCTTTCCGTGTCCGAGCTACTATGCCGCCAAGGTCGCCGCGCTGGCCGGGATTAGGCTGCGTGGCCGGAAGAGCACGAGCATTTTGGATACCCCATCCGTGCTACGCGCGCCGAGAGATCCGTACCGCGTCGGGAGGCCGTACTGGCGAAGGGGCAACGGCTTGTTGGAGCTCCCCATCGGCGTGACCCCGCTGCAGCTCCCCTACATCGGAACCTCGCTGGTGCTTGGGGGAGAGAAAATCGCCGCGCGACTCACCCGGCAGATGCTTGGCCGGGAGCTCATCAACCTCGAGCTTCACGGGATCGACGCTGCCGACGCGACGCAGGACGGGCTTGCAGACCTTGCGCCGCACCGCGCGGACCTGAGGCGAACGGCAGCCGAGAAACTCCGGTCGCTTCGCACGGCGATCGAGGTGATCCGCGACGCCGGCTACGAACTGGTGACGCTCGAGGAAGCGGCCCGTCGCTTCAGGTCCCGACCCACCCAGTAGATTCGCGGCTCTGCACCGCGCGAACCGCGAGCTCGTCGGCCTGTTCATTGAGCCGTACGCCCTGATGGCCACGGACATGAAACAGCTTGATATCAGGATGCCCTTCGAGTGCCTCCCGTACCTTGGCGACGAGCTCCTTGTTGGCTTTGACCTTCCAGCCCTTGGTCAGCACGCCGATCGAATACTGCGAGTCGGTGTAGAGTCGTAGCGGCCTGCCGAGCTCGTGCGCGAGCTCCACGGCGCGCAGAATCCCAGTGAGCTCCGCAATGTTGTTGGTCGCCTCGCCAATGTACTCGCTGAGCTCGCGGCTTTGGTCGGCCCACAGCGCCACCGCGCCCACTCCGGCTGGACCCGGGTTGCCGCTGCATGCGCCGTCCGCGTAGGCCAGGATCTCATCGCCCTCCGGCTTTTCCGGCGCGCTCGTTGCGCCGGCCGCCGTGCCGGCCGCTTTGTTCTTCGGTTTGGATGACTTCTTGACGGTCTCGCCTGGGCCGCAAAAGGAATCCGGTTCGATTTTCGGGGTGCCTCCGGGTGGCCGGAGGTTCGGGACGCCCGCGAAATAAGCGCGCCCGTCCTTCGGCTTGTAGCGGATCTCGACCCTTCCGTCGTTCGCAACGAGCTCGCCACTCGCATCACAACGCGCGAGCACTTCGGAATTACGCAACCGCATGCGGCGCCACGGCATGGGGCACCCGTTAGCACGAGGGCTTGCTCCGTGAAAAGAACTTCCTACCCTCGGTCCGTGACTCGCTCGCTCAAGGTGGCCACCGTGGTGTCGATTGCGACGGCCGGCCTGCTCTTGGCGGCGATGGAACAGGGGCGAACGCTTCGGGCCAGCCGGGCGCTTCGCGAGCTTCCGAGCACCGCGCGAGCCGTGCTGCGCATCGATACCCGTGCGCTCGACCGGACCCCAGCCGCACGAACGCTGGTCGAGGCATTCGTGGCGGAAGAGCAGCTCAGCGAGATCCAAACGATATGCGGCCTGGACCCACTCGCGGCCCTGAGCGAAGCGACGATCTGGGTGCGCGGCCCCGAAGACCAGCCACTTCAGTCGATTGGGCTGATGCTGCGAGGGCGTGCGGCAGACGCCGCCACGCTGGCCAAGTGTCACCGCCTGCTGGTCGAAACCCGAGGCGGCTCCATCGTTCGCCTCGAGGGCCCTTCCGGACCGGTGGTGGCGAGTCGTGACGGCCGAAGTGCGATCGCGGTGCTCGATGATCGGACTATCGTCACCGGGTCGGTCACGACCGTGACGGAGGTCATGGCGGTCCAGCGGGGCCTCTCCCCCGCGCTGTTGGAGCGGCCCCGCATGGCAACCCTCTGGCCGCGCGTGAACGCAGGAGCGAGCATCGCTGCGGCGCTCGAGCCCCCAGAGCACTGGAAGGCGGCGCTCGAGCGGGTGGCAAAACTCGGCGAGGAAGCATCCCCCGTGCAAGGCCTGCAGACCGTCGGCTTGTCTGTAGAGTCCGGGAGTGCGCAGACGGTCGTCGTGTACATCGACGTCGACGACGCAGATCTGGCCGCCCAAGACGCAGCCGTCATCCGAGCCTGGGCCGCGTCGCCGCCGAAGTCCGTCCAACCACCGTGGGCCGACGTACTGCGGTCGGCGCGTGTGCAGGTGCGCGAACGCACGGTCGTCGTGAGGTTCGACGTGTCTAGTCTTGCCGCGGCTCGCTAGGGCTAGCGCTGCCGCCATCGGCATCGTCCCCGACGAAGAACTCGGACCGGAGATATCGCTCGTGGACTCGCTGAAGCAGAATCTTGCTGACTGCCGCCGCGGGCACGGCAAGGAGCACGCCCGTGAACCCCAAGAGCTCGGCGCCCACCAGCAGAGCAAACAACACGACGATCGCCGAAATGCCGACGGTGTCGCCCATGATCTTCGGGGTGATCACGAACCCCTCCAAGCCCTGAATCACGGCATGAACACCAAGCACCCACAGAATCTGCTCCCAACCTTGCAAGTCGGAG
>JAUXFZ010000168.1 GCA_030622585.1 Myxococcales bacterium | reverse complement strand
TGGACGGCCGTATCGGCGCGATCCGGGAAGCGCTCGACGGTGAGGGTCTCGACCATGTCAGCCTCCTCGCCTACGCCGCCAAGTTCGCCTCTGCTTTCTACGGCCCATTCCGCGATGCGGTCGGCTCGGCCCAGAACCTCGGCACGGCAGACAAGCGAACCTACCAAATGGACCCTGCCAACACCGACGAGGCTCTGCGCGAAGTCGCACTCGACGTGGCCGAAGGGGCCGACATGGTCATGGTCAAACCGGGCATGCCGTACCTCGATATCGTCCGGCGCGTGAAGGAGTCCTTCGGGCTTCCAACCTTCGCCTACCAAGTGAGCGGCGAATACGCGATGCTGCGCGGCGCCGCCGACCAGGGCTGGCTCGACTGGGAGAGGGTCATCCTCGAGAGCATGCTGTCCTTTAAGCGCGCCGGCGCCAACGGGGTGCTGACCTATGCGGCCCCCGAAATCGCGAAGCTTCTGGGCGCCTAAGCCTCCGGTTGGCGTGCAAGAGGGCGCTGGGCCGCTTGGGTTGCTGGGTTGCTGGGTTGCCGGGGCCAGGCCCATGTGCCAAACAGCGGGTTCTCAGAACGAGGAGTCCCTGGATGTACCGATGTCAGCTTTGCAATCGAGTGTCACGCCCCGGAGAGCGGGCGACGAAGGTGGTGACCGAACGCCGGCCCGCTGAGTACCCGAGCCGCGGCAAAGCGCAGAAGGGCCGCCCCGGCAGCAAGTCGAAGTTCCAGGACGATCCCGGCGGCGCAGGCTACGAAATCGCCAAAGAATCCGTGATGTGCGCGACCTGCGCGCAGGAGCACCTCGCGAAAGAAGCCGCTCAAGAAGCCGAGTCGCTCGGCATCTAGCGCGGCCACATCCGTCCTGAATGTGGTAAGTCGGCTCGATGGAGTGGCCCATTGCGATCGTCGTAGGATCCGTCGCCTTGGGCGCCGCGGTGGGCTTGGTGGCATCAGGCCGTGGCCGTCTCCTCGACGCGATCCGCACCTTTGCCATCGTCTCGTCGGTTGCCGTCGTGGTGAACAGGCTGATTCCCGACGCGGTGAGCACTGGGGGCCCAGTGGTCTTGATCGCCGTGGCGGTCGCGTTCTTGCTGCCATGGCTCATCGAACAGGCAGCACACGAGGACCCCGAGCACGATCATTCGTCCACGATGGGCCTCGAGCTCAGTTACTGGGGCTTGATCATCCACAAGCTCGGCGATGGGATCGCGCTGGGCTCCTTCACCGGTGAAGCGCACGCAGGGCACCACCACGGCGATGTGCTGACAGCCATCGCGGTGCACTCGGTGCCCGTCACGGCGTTGATCACGCTCGCCTTCACCTCCGCGCACGGCCGCAAGAGTGGTATCCGTCGTGCGATCGGTCTGGCCGTCGCTGGCTCTCTGGGAGTCCTGCTCGCGCAGCAGACCTCGCTTGGAACCTGGACGAGCGGGGAAGCGTGGATCGAGGCAGCGGTGAGTGGCCTCTTGCTGCACGTCGTCACGCACGACTGGGCGCACGAGCACGACAGCCCAGCTCTTCCTGGATGGCCGCAAGTCATTGCGATTGCGGCCGGCGTCAGCGTGTTACTGCTCGGGCGCTAGACCGTAACTAAGCGCCAAGGAGCTCACGGGACACAGCGACGCCGCGGTCGAGCGCTTGTCGAATCGTATTCTGTTGTTCGTCTGCCGGGACCGAAATCACACGTTCGGCCGTCAGCACGGCCCCCGTCCAGCCGTCGGTGTGCCACTGGGCGCCTGCGGCCAGCGGGGGAAGATTCTTGGCGTCGGGGTACGGCCACGGTGTGACGTAAAAATAGGGCTGATCGTAGGATCCATCGCCGGGAGAGAAGCCCACGCCGATGCTGCGCGCTTGCTCTGCACCGGCGTTCGCGTCGAGGGTGATCAAGCTCGCCACGTCGAAGTGATGGGGCCAGCAACGCACGGCTGCTGCGGTCTCCTCGCGCGCAGCGAGCTCACCGATCGATGCGAACGCCTCGGCAAACCAGCCCGCTAGTTCGGTGCGCGCAGCGGCCCCGTCGTCCGAAAAGACCGCCCCTTCGCCGACAGGATGCGCCGGCATGTCGTGGACGGGCAAAGCGAGCGCCGCATCATCTCCGGCGAGCTCGGCCCCGAGCCAAGCTAGCGCCTGTGACAACGTGCGGCCTGCCAGCCGCAGCGACGCGCGCTCACGTTCACCCTCGATGACGACGAGCTCCAACCCATCGAACACCAGCGCGGCCCGCACGAGCTCTGCGCCTACATTGCGTCCCGCCAACACGCTGAGCATCGGGTCCCACCCGAGGTTGGTGTGGCTGAAGTCGTCCGCGGCGGGAAGCAAGCTCGTCCCGGCCGCGCTCACGAGCTGCGCAGCCCAATGCAACCCCAACCGCGCCTGGGTCAGCTCACCAGGAAGCACCGCCCCCAACGCGGCCCTCGTCATAGCGGCGTGACCCCCGCGTAGTGAATTCCGGTGAGCTGCGCGATGTCACGATTCCATGTGGTGAGATCACTCTGTGTGAACTGACTGAGGTGCGGGTGCCCGCAGCCACGAGCCAGCACTTTCATCAGGTCAACCGTCGCGCGGAAGTAGTTGTCGAGCTGCTGCGACGATTTTTCGATTTCGAGTCGCCCGCGCAGATGCTCCTGCTGCGTAGCGATGCCGACAGGGCAGTTGTTGGTCTGGCAAGCCCGCATCCCGAGGCAACCGATGGCTTGAAGCGCGGAGTTCGAGACAGCGATCGCGTCAGCTCCGAGTGCCAGTGCCTTCACGAAGTCGCTTTCGGTCCGAAGCCCGCCCGTAATGACCAAGGTCACGTCCGAGCGCTCTCGCGCATCGAGATGACGCCGGGCACGTGCCAACGCCACCATCGTGGGGACAGAGATGTTGTCCCTGAAGAGGTTGGGCGCTGCGCCCGTCCCGCCGCCGCGGCCGTCGAGGATGATGTAGTCCGCGTCCGCCTCGAGCGCGAAGTCGATGTCGTTCTCGATATGCTGTGCGCTCAGCTTGAAGCCAATGGGAATGCCGCCTGTGGCCTCCCGCACTTCGTCGGCGAGGCGCCGGAAGTCCGCGGGCCCGTCCATGTCGGGAAAAGTGGCGGGGCTAATCGCCGCCTCTCCTGGCTGCAACCCGCGCACACCGGCGATTTCCGCGCTCACCTTGTTGCCGGGGAGATGCCCGCCCGTGCCGGTTTTCGCACCCTGCCCGCCCTTGAAGTGAAACGCCTGGCACTTCTTCGCCTTGTCCATGCTCCAGCCAAAACGTGCCGAGGCAAGCTCGTAAAAATAGCGGGAGTTACTCGCCTGTTCGTCGGGCAGCATGCCTCCCTCGCCGGAGCAGATTCCAGTGCCAGCCATCTCGGCGCCTTTCGCAAGGGCGATCTTGGCTTCGCGGCTCAAGGCTCCAAAGCTCATGTCACTGACGAAGAGCGGAATATCGAGATGCAGGGGCATCTTGGCCCTGGGGCCAATGACGACGTCGGAGCCGACCGTCACATCGCCGAGCAGCGGCTTGCGCGCGAGCTGAGCTGTCAAGATCAGCACGTCGTTCCAGGAAGGCAGGTCCTGGCGCGGCACCCCCATCGCAGACATCGGGCCATCGTGACCGACGTTCTTCAACCCGTTGCGCGCGAGCTCTTGAATGTGCTGGTTGAACGGTTCCTCGGGGGCTCCGTGAACATCCGCGTAGAGACCCAGGTACTTCTGTCGCTCGTAGGGTTGCGGAGAACTTTCCGCCCAAGCCCGAATCTCCTCTTGGTCGACGAGCACCGCGTCCGCGTCATGATCGACCCATGCTCTGAACTTCGTTAGGACCTCGGCGTTGTTGTAGGAGCTCACGCCGGTGTCGACACGATAGTCCCAGCCGTGCAAGCCACAGATGAGGTTGTCCCCCTCGACATGAGCGTCTGCCATCAAGGCGCCGCGGTGCAGACACCGGCCGTACAGCACCGACACCTCGTCGTCGTAGCGAAGCACCACCAAGTCGACGTCTGCGACCAAGGCATACGTGGGCTCTCGGTCCGCGAGCTCGCTCCACTTGGCGACTCGGACTTTCTCTTGTTTGCGAACCTGCGTGACGGTCATTCGTTTCCCTGCATCAAATGAGAAGTGGGTCAGCGAGAATCTCGACGGTCGCCGGGCCGTCGTGCGCTAGCGCCTCGGCCAGCGCGCCCTCGAGTTGATCGGCAGCCGTGACACGAAGCCCCAGCGCCCCGCAAAGCTCCGCGTACTCGGCGAAGCTCGGATTGTGGAGCGAGGTCTGCCAAACGTCGTAGTCGGCGCTGCGCTGCTCCTTGCTGATCTTGCCGAGCTCGCCGTTGTTCAGCAGGACATGAGTGATATCCATCCCGTACTTCACCGCCGTCGTGTACTCGGCCATGTACTGCCCGAAGCCGCCGTCGCCGGTCACCGCGATGACCTTTCGTCCGCTGAACCGCGGATCACTCTCTTGGGTCGCAGCCCACGCGCCCATGGCGGCTGGATAGCCGAACCCGATCGAACCGAGGTACCCGCTCATCAGCACGGACTGCCGTTGGCACTCGAAGTACCGGCCGAAGGAGTACGTATTGTTGCCGACGTCCACCGCAATGATCGCGTCTTGCGGTGCGGTCGCGGTCAGCGCCGCAAAAATCGCGGCCGAGTGCACGCCGCCGCCCTCGACTTCGCTGAGCCGACGGGTCTTTTCCTCGCGCCAGATCTTCCAGCGATCGACGACGTCCGGCCGCTGATCGACCGCCGCTGTCGACCCGAGGGCCCCCTTTAACAGCCGCGCGGTCACGCCAACTTCGCCCCACACGGGAACTGTCACCGAATGCAGACGCCCAAGCATCATCGGGTCGTAGTCCACCTGGACGATTGGTTTGTAGCTCGTAATGCCGGTGTGGTTGCTGAAGCTGGCCCCGAATACGATGAGCAAGTCGGCTTCGTTCATGAACCAGCTCGCCACGGGCGTCCCGCTGCGCCCGAGAACTCCGCAGCCAAGCGGATGGTCATCGGCGATGAGACCCTTGCCCTTGAACGTCGTCATTACCGGAGCATTGAGCTGCTCGGCAAGTGCAATGACCGGATCCATCACGAAGCGTGCGCCATGCCCGACGATGATGACGGGACGCTTTGCTTGTGCGATTTGCTTCGCTGCCTGTGCGAGGGAATCCTGCGGGGGCGCAATCTCGCGCGCCGCCATTCGACCCTCCGGCGAGCCGGCCTTCATGTCCGGTGCTTCGACGACCTGCACGTCGTCAGGGAACACCATGTGTGAAACACCCTGCTCGAGAATGGCATGCTTGCAGGCAAGGCTTGTAATCTCGGGGAAGTTGGAGTCCTTAGCAGCCACTGCCGTGTACTTTGCGACGCCGCCAAAGGCCGCAGCGAGGTCCACCTCTTGAAAGGCACCACGCCCGATGAGCGTCGTCGGGACCTGGCCGGTGAGCGCGAGCGTCGGAGAACGGTCGACGTGTGCATCCCAGAGCCCCGTCAATAGATTGGTCGCGCCTGGACCAGCGATTGCGAAGCAGGCGGCGGGCCTCCCAGTGAGCTTGCCATAGGCCGACGCAGCAAAAGCGGCAGCGCCTTCGTGACGGATTCCAAAGTAGCGCAGTGCTCCCTTGGCTTCCTGTCGCCGCATCGCGTCGCCGAAGCCGAGGTTCGAGTGCCCGACGATCCCCCACACCCATCGCACGCCCCAATTGACGAGCGTCTCGACCATGACGTCGCTCACCGTGCGAACGTGAAGGTCTTCGGCGGGAAACGCGACGTACACGCCGTCCTCCCGCACCTCTAGCGGGAAGGTTTCGACGCCGTCGTCGAAGCCGCCGGGCGGCTTGCCGGTAAGCGGGTCGAAGTCCCAACCGTGCCACGGACAACGGAGCAAGCCTCCCTCGATCGAGCCTTCCCCGAGCGGCCCCCCCTGATGTGGACACCTGTTATCGAGCGCCGCGAACTGCCCCTCGAAGTGGGTCAGGCAGAGAGTTCGATGCTTACAGGTGACGGCTTTTACGCGGCCCTCAGGAAGCTCCTCGAGGTCGAGGACCTTGAGCCAAACGGCATTCTCGCTCATTCCAACACCTTTCGAAGGCACGAATCGTTTCA
>JAUXFZ010000332.1 GCA_030622585.1 Myxococcales bacterium | reverse complement strand
GCTACCGGCGCCGCCCTGAATGACCACGAGCCCCGACGTGGGCTGGCTGATCAACTCGAACTGCCGTGGGTCGATGAGCGCCGTGATCTCCGAGAGATGCTTGTCCTCGCGCAGTTCCTCGTCACCGATCCCGAGCTGGCCGGGCCGATGATGCGACTCAGGACGCATCGCCGCGCCCTGCCCGCCCGAAAGCTTTGTCGACATATCGGCCATCCGCCGCCAAAAGTCGTCGCGTGAGCGCCGGAAGGTGCCCTGCGGCGTGCCGATGCGTCGTAGCTTACCAGTGGTGATCGACAGATTTCGTCGAAGGAGCACTTCACCTTCGACTTCACGGTCGCCGAAGATCTCGTCGTAGTCGTCGCCCTCTTCGTGGCGGTAGTAGACCCGGCTCACCGGCGCGTCCCGCCAATCGACGATGCGCACGCCCGTCTTGGGATCGAGGAACGTGCTACGGCCGATCAAGATCTCGCGCTTGCGGCCCTCCTCCTCGAGGATCATCCGACCGAAGTACGGCGACGCCCGATCGACGACCCCTTCGGTCACCTGCGCTCGACGCTTCGCCACCTGTTGTAGACGCTCCATCTCTTCGACGAGCGGCGGGATGTCCTCGAGCCGCGCCTCACCGATCTGGTCTCGGAGTGCGATCAGCTCGGCGTCGTAATCGATGAGCTGCCCCCGGCTGCTCGGACGCCTCGCTCGGGCGGTCCGATGCACGCGCGCGAGGACTTTCTCCTCCTGAGCGACGGTTTCCTCCATCTCGGCGTCTGCGGGAGGCGCTTCCGCTTGAGGGGGTCGATTGAGCTCAGCCTGCTTCATCTTGCGCGTATCAAGGACGAATCAAGTCCCGTTTAGGCGAATTCGACGACGAGTAGCACGATTCGACCGCCTCTCCAAGCACGAACGGAAAGCGCAATGCTTTGGCGCAGATGCGTCAGCCGAGGGGCTTGAGGAGGATTTTGGAACGGCGGCTTCGGTCGTACGCCGAGCGCCGAGCTCTGGGCAGGTCGTTCAGCTCGCAACTCTCGAAGCCACGCTCCCGAAACCAATGCGAAGTTTGCGTCGTGAGGACGAACAGACGGCGCAGGCCCTGCGCATCGCATTGCCGTTCGAGATATTGCAGAAGCTGATCGCCCCGGCCCGATGTGCGGTAGTCCGGGTGCACGACCAGACAGCCCAACTCGGCGATCGCATCGTCGGGATACGGGTAGAGCGCGGCGCACGCGACGACCATCCCATCACGCTCGATCACCGTGAAGCGATCGAGGTCGTTTTCGAGCATCTCTTGGGAGCGGCGCACCAAGATGCCCTGCTCTTCGAGCGGCTCGATCAGCTCGAGAATGCCGCCGACGTCACCCTGAGCCGCCGCCCGGACGCCTTCGAATGTTTCGGAGGTCACC
The DNA here is from genome assembly GCA_030622585.1 of Myxococcales bacterium. Lineage (GTDB taxonomy): Bacteria > Myxococcota_A > Polyangia > Polyangiales > Houyiibacteriaceae > SG8-38. The sequence continues at coordinate 2,861 of JAUXFZ010000332.1, read as the reverse complement.
ATCGTACCCACGCCGTCACGGGTGAAGAGCTCCCGGAGGAGCGCGCCGTCGCTTTGGCGTGCGACCAGATGCGCGCGCGGCACCCCGCCCTGGCACGCCTGAATCGCGGCAGCGAGATGGCGCTCCGCGTGATGACCCAGGTCGCGCCCCGAACGAAGAAGCTGCTCGGCCGCGTGCGGAGTGAGCTGTGACGGGGGCAGCCCCTCGGCGTCGAGCACGCCCTCGCCTTCGAGCAAGCCAATCAACTTGTCGGCGCCGAGGGCGATGGCCGTCGCGGCCGCCACATCATGACTGCTGATGTTGAACGCCTCTCCGGTCGCGGAATACCCAATCGGGGTGAGTACGACAATCGCGTCGTCATCGAGCCGCTGCCGAATCGCTTCGGCATCCACCCGCCGCGGCTTGCCGGTGTACTGATAGTCGACGCCGTCCACGACACCGACCGGCTGCGCCATCACGAAGTTGCCCGTCGCTACCCGAAGCCGCGCGCCGGCCATCGGGGAGTTCGGCAAGCCCATCGACATGAGCGCCTCCAGCTCGACCCGAGTGGCGCCGACCGCTTCTTTCACGCACTGCAGCGCCGCATCGTCAGTCACACGCAACCCGTCCTCGAATCGGGGCTCGGCGCCACGTCGAGCCAACGCCTCGTCGATCTGAGGACGTGCGCCGGCCACCAGCACGACCCGCACACCGAGCGAGTGCAGGAGCGCCACATCGTAAAGGAGCGTCCGGAAAGCTTTGGACGCGACCGCCTCGCCGCCGAACATGATCACGAACGTCCGCCCACGGTGCGCGTGGATGTACGGCGCGCTCCCTCGGAAGTGTTGGACGAATGGGTCGATTGTGGGGCTCATGGGGACTCGATACAGAAACGTTGAATCAGGCTCGCGTACACGTCGGTAGCGCGCTCGATAGCCGCCATGGTGACATATTCATCAGGCTGGTGCGCCACTGCGATATCGCCCGCCCCGAGGACGAGCGTCTGCAGCCCCAATTCGGCGAGAAACGGCGCTTCTGTTCCGAACATCGCGGCCTTGGCTGAACACCCGCACAATGTCTCCACCGTGCTCGAGAACTCCGCATCCGAAGGGCCCCCGAAGGCGTCCGCGTGGCCGCCGATCGCACTCACATCAAACGTCCACGGCCCGCGGTCGAGCGCATTGGCCACGACGTCTCGAAGCTCGGCGACCACGGCCGACCGTTCCATCCCCGGCAGCAGGCGAATGTCGAGCGACAACTGGCATTCGTCGCAGATGCGATTGGGGCTGTCGCCTCCAGTAATGCGTCCAAAGTTGAGCGTCGGCGTCGGGACCTCGAAGTCGTCATCCCGGTAACGTTCTCCAATCGTGTCGCGCCAGGACTGCAACGCCGCGAGCACTAGCTGCTGGCCGTCGATGGCGTTCACGCCGAGCGCTGGGTGGCTCGCATGGCCAGCTTTGCCGCCCACCGTGACCTGCACGTAGAAGACGCCCTTGTGCTTTCGAATCGGCTGAAGGCCAGTCGGCTCTCCGATGATCGCGTAGCGGCCGAGCCGCTCGCCCTTCTCGGCCAGAGCACGCGCGCCGCCCATCGTGCTCTCTTCGTCCGCCGTCCCAAGCAGCGTGATCGGGCCGCGAAGCTGGCCGGGCTCGAAACGCGCGATCGCGTGAAGGGCGGCTGCGAAGAACCCTTTCATGTCGGCGGTGCCCAGGCCGTGAAGCCTACCCTCGCGCTCGGTGAGGACGAATGGATCGTCCGTCCAGCGCTCGGGGTTGTAGGGCACGGTGTCGGTATGGCCCGACAGCACCAGGCCATCATCGCCCTCGCCCAGGGTGGCGACCAGGTTCGCCTTGTCAGGGTCGCCCGGCAGCGCCTCGATCCGGACCGCGAACCCTAGCTCGGCGGCCCACTCCGCCACCAGGTCGATCACCCCACGGTTCGACTGGTCGAACCGATCGTCCGGCGAGCTCACCGACGGCGTCGCGACCAACTGGCGAACCATCTCGAGGGGCGGCGGCAGCATCTGTTCACCATAGCGCTGAACCGCTCTCGTCAAAATCCGGATTGCAGGCGGGCCCGGAGGGACTACGTTGAGCACATGAGCGAAGATCTTGCGACGCGCGCAATCACCATCATCGAAGAGACCCACCGAGGGGAGCGAGCTTGGGACATCTATAGCCGGCTCCTGAAGGACCGCATCGTCTTCCTGGGCACACCGATCAACGACTTTGTCGCCAACGCGGTCATCGCCCAGCTCCTCTACTTGGAGAGCGAAGACGCGGACAAAGAGATCACCCTCTACATCAACAGCCCCGGCGGCCTGGTCTCCTCCGGCCTCGCGATTTACGACACGATGAGCTACGTGCGCTGCCCCGTGTCGACCGTGTGTCTCGGGCAAGCCGCGTCGATGGGAGCGTTCCTCTTGGCAGCCGGTACGAAGGGCCTCCGACGCGCCCTACCACACAGCCGCGTCATGATTCACCAGCCCCTCGGCGGCTACGAAGGCCAGGCGTCGGATATCGAGATCCACGCCAGAGAGATCCTCAACACCAAGCAGCGGCTCAACGAGATCCTGGCGGAGCACACCGGTCAAGACGTCGAGACGATCCGCCACGACACTGAACGCGACAAGTTCTTGTCCGCCATCGAGGCCAAGAACTACGGCATCGTCGACCACGTGATCGCGCCGCGTAAGGAACTCGGGGTCGCCCCGGCAGCATGAGCACGCTGGAAGTCTGCCTGGTGCGGCACGGGCAGTCGGTGTCGAATGCCGCCGGCGTCTGGCAAGGTCAGGGAGACTCCCCGTTGAGCGATATGGGGCAAGCGCAGGTCGCGGGCCTCAGCCGCGCGCTGCGAGAGCAGCAGTACGACCTCGTCCTGAG
>JAUXFZ010000395.1 GCA_030622585.1 Myxococcales bacterium | reverse complement strand
TCAGCTGGAGGGTGACAGGGCAGGGGCCCGGGTACTCCTCGAGGATGGAGCGGAGGGAGTCGAGCTTGCTGCGGTCGACGCCCTCGACGGCAAGGCGGACAGTGATTGCGGTGGTGCGTTCCCGGAGGGCTTCGCTGAGCAGCGTTGCTTCTTCGAGGAGGATCTTCGCCTCGGGTGCCGCACTGTCGTCGTTGCGATCTTGTTCATGTTTGACGCGGCCCGTGAGGAGGATGGGTTCACCGGACTTCAGGGCCTCCCGGATACCGGCGCGCTCGAGCGGCTTCGGACGGACGATCACTTCGACGCGGCCGAGCGAGTCCTCGATGTGGAAGAACGCCATCGTGTGTCCCATCTTGGTGCGGCGTTCGCGGTACCCCTCGACCGTGCCGCCGACCGTGACCTGCCGATGATTGCAGAGCTGGGCCAGGCTCTCGGTGGTTGCGTCGGTGAAGCGAAGCAGCTCGCCTCGATATCGGTCGAGTGGGTGCCCCGACACATAAAACCCGAGCGTCCCCTTCTCTCGTGACAGCTGATCACGTGAATCCCACGGGTCGAGCACCGGGAAGCTTCCGCCCGGGTGTTCGTACGCCTGAGTTTCGTCCTCGCCGCCCATCAATCCAAAGAGGCTCTCCTGTCCGCTCGATCGCTCCGCCTGGATACGTTTGCCCCGCTCGATGGCTTGTTCGATCGCTACGAATGACTGCGAGCGATGAACGTTGATCGCGCCGTGCACGGTATCGAACGCGCCGCACTGGACCAGCGCCTCGACCACGCCCTTATTCACACGTCGCAAATCGACTCGCGCGCCAAAATCAAAGAGGTCGACGAAAGGCCGTTCGAGCGCCTCGCCGCCTTCTTCTTCCGGTTCTTCCTGCCGCGCCAGGAGGATTACTTCGACCGCTCCTGTCCCCACACCCTTGATCGCGCCTAACCCAAATCGAATTTTGGGCCCCATCGGGTCGTGCACCGCGCCGTTGTAGCAAACGGGCTTGTGACGAAGCCGCGCGACGTCTTGGGCATCGTCTGGAGCGTAGACCACCGTGAACTCGATCTCGGACTCGTTCACGTCCGGTGGCAGCACCGTGATGCCCATCGAACGCGCCTCGGCGACGGTGCGGACGACTTTGTCGATCTTCTCTTTGTCGGCGGTTAGCGTCGCGCAGGTGAACTCGACGGGAAAGTGCGTCTTGAGATACGCCGTCTGATAGGTGATCAGCGCGTAAGCCGCCGAGTGACTCTTGTTGAAGCCGTACCCGGCGAAGTACGCCATCAAGTCGAAGACCTCTTCCGCTTTCTCTTGCGTGTGGCCGAGCCCGGTCGCGCCCTCGATGAAGATGGCCTTCTGCTTGTCCATCTCGGACGCCTTCTTCTTGCCCATCGCGCGCCGTACCAGGTCTGCGCCGCCGAGAGAGTACCCGGCCATCACCTGCGCGATCTTCATGACCTGCTCCTGGTACACGATGACGCCTCGCGTCTCTCGCAGGATGTCTTCGAGGCAAGGGTGCGGATACTCGACCTGTTGCCGCCCGTGCTTGCGATGAACGAAGTCCTTGTCCATCTGCGCGCCCATGGGGCCAGGACGGTAGAGCGCGACCGCGGCCACGATGTCGTCGAACCGGTCAGGACGGAGCTGCTTGAAGAGGTTCTGCATGCCGCTCGACTCGAGTTGGAACACGTTGGTCGTCTCGCCCGATTGCAGCAGTGCGTAGGTCGCGGGGTCGTCCATGGGGATTTCGTCGATCCGGAAGGGCGTCCCTTGGCGGTCCGGACGCCGGTCGATCAACCTCGTCGCGATGTCGATCACCGTCAACGTGCGAAGCCCGAGAAAATCGAACTTCACCAGGCCCGCCGCCTCGACATCATCCTTGTGGTACTGCGTGACGTAGACGCCTGGCTCCGGACAGAAGACCGGTACGTGGTCCCAGATGGGGCCCTCGCTGATCACGACCCCGGCCGCGTGCATGCCTGCGTGGCGCGTCAGGTTTTCGAGCTCTTGCGCCGTGTCGAGCAGCTCGTGGGCTTGGCTGTCCTGTTCGTACGCCGTCTTGAGTCGCGCCTCTTGTTCGAGGGCATCACGGATTGGCACGCTTTTACCGCCAACCGGTTCCGGAATCATCGTTGCGATCAACCCCGCCTCGCCCGGCGTCATTCCCATGACGCGCCCGACGTCTCGCACCACGCTGCGGCTCTTGAGCTGATGGAAGGTCGCGATCTGGCCGACGCTCGCCTGACCGTACTTGTCGCGCACGTACTGAATGACGCGGTCGCGCTGGTCCATGCAGAAGTCGATATCGAAGTCCGGCATCGATACGCGTTCGGGGTTCAGAAACCGCTCGAATAGAAGGCCGTGCATGATCGGGTTCAGGTCGGTGATGCGTAGCGCCCATGCGACGAGTGAGCCGGCGCCCGACCCGCGTCCCGGGCCCACCGGCACCCCGTTGTCCTTCGCCCAGTTGATGAAGTCCTGAACGATGAGGAAGTATCCCGCGAAGCCCATTTTTAGGATGACTTCGAGCTCGAGCTCGAGTCGCTTGTGATAGGGGCTGTCCTCGAACGTTTCGCCACGGCCCCGCATTTCGACCATGCGACGGCCGAGGCCGGCGACGGATAAGGCGCGCAAGTAGTCCTCTTCAGTCGCGCCACCGGGCACGGCGAAGCGCGGAAGCCTCGGGTCCGCGAGCGGGGTGGCCTGGCCGGCGCACATCTCCGCGATCAACAGGGTGTTCTTCGCCGCGTCAGGGATGTGGGCGAAGAGGTTGAGCATCTGTTCTGGCGTCTTCAGATAGAGCTCCGAAGAATGGTGATGAACGGCCTCCATTTCGCGGACGCTGCGTCCGGCGCCGATGCACTGAAGCACGAGCTGGGCATGAGAGGATTGGCGTTCGAGATAGTGGCAGTCGTTCGTACCCACCATCGGAAGCTCGAGTTCCTTGGCGAGCCGGCTCAGGACTTCGTTGAGTGGTCGGTTCTCCGGGAAGCCATGGTCCTGTAGCTCGACGAAGAAATGTCCAGGGTCGAACGAGTCGCGGAGCTTCGCAATCGCCTCGCGCCCGACCTCAGGCCCCTTGTTGAGGATTTCCTGTGCGACGTAGCCGCCCATGCACGCGCTCAGCCCGACGATGCCCTTGGTGTGTTTCTGAAGTGCTTCGAAATCGATGCGCGGCTGATCGTGAACGGCCATCCCGTCGACCCAGCCTGTGCTCACCAAGCGCACCAGGTTCTGGTAGCCCTCCTGTGAGCTGGCGAGCAACACCAGATGATGGAGCTCGTGGTTCTTCGGGTCCCGGCGGTCCCCCGACGTGAAGCTCACCTCGCACCCGAGGATGGGTTTCACGTCGGTCCCCTGGCACGCCCGCACGAGCTGCACCGCGCCAAACATGTTGCCGTTGTCGGTTAGCGCGACCGCCGGCATCTCCATCTTGCCCACGCTCTGCACGAGCTGTGGAATCCGAATGGCGCCGTCCAGCATCGAGAACTCGCTGTGAACGTGCAGGTGAACGAATTCGGCTGTCATGCGCGGCCTGACTCTACTGTGCCCACCCGGCCGGATCCACCGGACTTTCACTCACAAGAGCAAGTCGAGCAGGGCCCCAATGTGTGCACGCCGCCGCTTGCGGTCCTCCTCGCTGAAGCGGTTCGCCCCGAAGAGCTGCTTGATGGCGGGATCCCGGAAGAAGTAGACGACCAGCGCGCCAAGTATCGACACG
>JAUXFZ010000309.1 GCA_030622585.1 Myxococcales bacterium | reverse complement strand
TGCGGCAAGGCTCCGAGGCTGCGCTCGAGCCGGCCCTTCGCGTCGCGGCGCATGAGCATCAATCCTTCGCGGTTCTGGGTGACCGTCTCGACGCCTCGCTCCATGAGCACCCGCATCACGCCCTGTCCCATGCCGACGGGCCGGAACGCGGTGTACGGGCCGCCGTCGCGAACGAACACGAGCACGCGCTCGCCAACGCGGAAGGAGGGCTCTCCTTCGACTCGCATCGCGATGTCGCCGATCTGGCCGCCTAGCGTCTCGACGATCACTTCTTGTTCGTCCGGAGCCCGGCCTCGAAGCTCGCGTTCGACCGCGATGCGATGCCAGGTACCGAGCTGCCCGTTCGGACGGACAAAAGACTCGGAGAACAGGACCCGACCGAGCACGATTCGGTCGGCGTGGGCCACCAGCTCGTGGAGTTCGAGCCCTTGGACGATGGAGCCATTGGCGGGACTTGCCGGGAGGCCGACCAGGAGGAGAGCCGCCAGGAGCGGGCCAATCAGCCCGGGCAGCAACTTGAATCTAAGCATTTCCTAAATCTGGAGGCCCCGGCGCCCCCCGTCAAGCGATCCTCCCCACACGATCTCGATTGACAAATTCCCCCCAATTTTCGTACACCTTGCTCCATGTACCAAGATCTGTTGTCTCGTCGTCTACGATCGGCGCTTGGAGTGCTGTGCATCGTGGCTCTCGGCGGCTGTGACATCGCAAAGTTCACCGCCGATTCCACGGCCGGACTGTTCACGCGCGCCGCTCCCGCGTTTGAATCCTACTGGGATTACGATCTTGCCGGTGAGGCGTTACCTGCGACCATCGTGCAGTTCGAAGGGATTCTGCGCGTAGTGCCGGACAACGAGGCGATCTTGTCGCAGTTGGCCCAGGCCTACATGGCATACGCCTACGGCTGGATCGAGGCAGACGTCGAGGCGCTCGAGTTCGATGGCGAGTTCGGCGAAGCGGACACCCAGCGCGCACGCACGCGCATCATGTACTTGCGGGCGATGGACCTGACGCGGCATCGGATTCGACTTCACAACGAAGACGTCGACAGTGCGGTCAAGGGTAGTGTCGAGGACCTCGAGGCATGGCTGCAGGCCGCGTTCGTCGAGGAGGCCGACGCCGAGATACTGCTGTGGCACGGGTACGCGTGGGGCTCGTACATCAACGCCGCCAAAGACGACATGGCAGCTGTTGCGGATCTCGCCTGGGCCAAAGCCTTCGTAGTACGCTCGATCGAGCTCGACCCGAACTACTACAACGCGGCTGGTTATACATTCATGGGGGTAGCGACCGCGTCCGAGATGGCCTCCGACATGGATCAGGCGAAGGTCTACTTCGAGAAGGCCCTGGCGCGCACCGAGCGGCGCGCTCTTCAGGCCCAGGTCAACATGGCGCGTCACTACGCGGTCAAGATCGGCGACCGCGAGCTTTTCGACGCGCTCCTGACCGAGGTGCTGGACGCGCACGACCCGCTTCCCGAGGCGCGGCTCGCCAACCGAATGGCCCGCGAGCGTGCGACCCTATACATCGACAACGCGGATCAACTTTTTTAGTGTGAATCGGCCACCGAGGAGGGTATTGTCCGCAATCCCGGCGTCTTGCGTTGACTGGGCCCGTATGAAACCGAGACCAAAGTGAAGTACATCCGCCGTTTTGACAGAGGGATTGCGCGTGGCGAAGCATTGGTTGCCGCTGCGGTCCTGCTGCTCATGATCGGGGTCGCGGCCGCCCAAGCAGCTCTCCGAAACCTCACCAATCTCGACTTCCAATGGGCCAACCTCGTCCTCGAACACATGGAGTGGGCGGACTCGTTCCTCCAGAAGGGCACGCTCTGGCTCGCGTTCTTTGGTGCGTCCCTTTCCACCTTCGACGAGAAGCACATCGCGATCGACGTGATCCCCCGCCTCTCGCCACCCCGCGGCAAGCAGTTCCTACGCGCCGTCGTTTGCTACTTCTCAGCGGTCGTTTGTTTCTACCTCGGCCGTGTCTTCTGGCTTTCGGTCCTCAACAACGCGCTCGAGATTCCGCTCGAGTACTCGGTGCTCGGGCCCAACGACGACATGATTCACATTTGCGAAGCCCCGCTCACGCTGCTGGCTGAAACCGGGCTCTCGCGCCCGGATATATTCTGCGGCCTTCGGAGCGTGCTCGAACTGTTCAGCGCCCAGATGTCGACCCCGGACGTTGCCTTGCAGCTCATCGTTCCGGCGATGTTCATATTCATGTCGTTTCGCTTCTTGAGTCGCGCCCTGGCGGCCACCGCGGCGTTCATCTCGAACAAGTCCCCCGAAGCGGAAGGGGAGGGCTGAGCGATGGACACCATCTGGATCATCCTCCTCGCAGTGCTCGCCATCATCGGTGCGCCCCTCTTTGCGATCTTCGGCGCAGCGTCGATGCTTCTCTTCGGGGCGTTGCCCGACACGAGCATCACCGGCGTCGCCAACGACGTGTTCAGCGAGAAGTTCGCTGACTCCCCGCTGCTCGTAACCATTCCGCTGTTCACGTTCGCCGGGTACCTGATGGCGGAGAGCGGGACGCCGCAGCGCTTGGTCAGGGTATCTCGGGCCTGGCTGGGGTGGATGCCGGGTGGCCTGGCGATGGTCTGCCTGGTCGCGTCCGCTTTCTTCACGACTTTCACTGGGGGAAGCGGCATCACGATCGTCGCCATTGGCGGCCTGCTCTACCCGGCCCTCGTTTCGGACAAGTACGACGAGAACTTCTCGCTCGGCGTGGTCACGACGGGTGGCTCGCTCGGTCTGTTGTTCCCGCCGAGCGTGCCGATGATCATCTACGGCGTCGTCGCCGGCATCATGATCGAAAAGCTGTTCCTCGCTGCCCTGATTCCGGGGATCATCAGCGTTGCGGCGCTGGCCATCTACAGCTCGATCATCGGCATCAGGCAAAAGATGCCCCGGACCTCGTTCGTGCGCGCTGAAGCCTTCAAGGCCTTCTGGGAGGCCAAGTGGGAGGCGCTCCTGCCCATCGCATTGCTCGGCGGCATGTACAGCGGTCTCCTCCGTATCCACGAGGCGGCGGCGTTCACCGCCATCTACACCCTGTTCATCGAGGTGTGGATCTACCGTGACGTCAGGTTCCGCACTGACCTCCCCCGCATCATCCGCGAGTCGATGACGCTGGTCGGCGCCATTCTCATCATTCTGTCGACCGCCATCGGTTTCACGGCCTTCCTGATTCAGGCGCGCGTGCCGATGATGATTCTCGAGTCAATGGAAGGCATCATCCACTCCCAGGTCATGTTCCTGGTCGCGTTGAACTTCTTCCTCATCGGCGTCGGCATGTTGATGGACATCTTCTCGGCGATTGTCGTCGTGGTGCCGCTCATCGTGCCCATCGCCCTCGGGTTCGGCGTCGACCCCTACCATCTGGGCGTCGTCTTCCTGCTCAACCTCGAGATCGGCTACTTGACGCCGCCTGTCGGTCTCAACCTCTTCATCGCGAGCTTCCGGTTCAACAAGCCGATCACGCAGCTCTACAGAGCCGTCCTTCCGTTCATCGGCCTTCTGGGCATCGCACTGGTCATCGTCACCTACGTCCCGGCCCTCTCGACCTGGCTCCCCAGCATGCTGGAGGCCAACGAGGTGGACCTCGATGAGCCGCTCGAAGACGAGGATCTTGGCTTCGATCTCGACGCGCTCGACGACGACGACGAGCTCGACCTCGACGCGCTCGAAGGCGACGGCGCGGAGCTCGATCTCGATGCGCTCGAAGGTGACGACGAGCTTGCGGACGACAGCGAGGTTGACGAGCTCGAACGCGAGGAAGAAGCAGACGACGACTTCGGCGTCCTCGATGACGAGTAACCAGGCAGCCTAGGCGCGGACTAGGGTCGCGGATGCTTCCTGGAGCACCGCAAGGCGGTACGCGATGTCACCGGTGATCTGGCCCGGTGCGCTCGCGACCGCGTTGACGCGCTTCAGCAACCAACCGAGGCGGCGCTCTAGATCATCCCGGGTGAGCTCGAGCTTTTTCTGAGTCGGCGCGAGGCTCTCGCGGCGGGCGTCGAGGTAGCCAGGGTGGCCGGCCGCGCGCCGTTGGCGCTCGTGCTTCGTCAGCAGGGTGGCAGAGTGCACCTCGAGCAGTGGAGAGTCGCTGGAGACAATCGCGGGGAAGGGCGTTGGGCTGTTGATGTCGACCACGCGCGTGAAATGCTGCGCCCAGCAGTGGTCTTCCCCGCGGCTGGTGTCGCTGATGCCCACGATCTCGACGTCCCGATCCCCCACTCCCTCACAAAGCTCACGCAGGCGCTTGATCTTGGCTTCACCACTGTTGATCTGGTCGAGCGTCGAATAGTGAATGTGGTCGACGCCGAGGGCATCGCCCGCGACCTCGACAGTCGCCGTGGGCGAAGCGCTGCTGAGCACGACCTCGAGTT
>JAUXFZ010000214.1 GCA_030622585.1 Myxococcales bacterium | reverse complement strand
GTGGGGCTCCTCATCCTCGTTTTGGGCGCCGCCGGCGTCCTCGTTCTCATTGGAGGCCCGACGTTTCCAGCCTGGATCGCCGGCATCGCACTGGGCCTCGGTGGGCTCGGAGTTACGGTCGGATGGGCTCGTTACGGACGAGACGCCGTGCCGTTCCGGTACTTGCTTCTCGTTCCGGTGTATGTGGTCTGGAAGATCCCGCTGTACTTGTCGTTCTTGTTCGGGCGCCGCGAACGACAGTGGCGGCGAACCGAGCGCTGAACGCGCGGGGCTATCGCGTGAAGCGTTTCTTGAGTCGAAGAAATGGCGTCTCGTAGAAGCGGTAGCTGAGCTCGGCCACCGCGACTGTGCCCAGCACCGCGAGAGGGAACAGGAACAGAGCGGGGAGCCCATGTTCCCCGAGCCGGTCAGTGAAGTGCACGACGAACACGTGAAGCAGGTACATGCCGTAGCTGAGCACGCCGATGCGTACGACAGGCGGCCACTTCAGAAGGGGCGCGAGGACATGATCCTCGCGGATGACCGCACTGGCGAGCAGGGCCATCATCAGCAGGTGGATCGTCAGGCGTGGCCAGCCTCTCAGGTCCTCCGGCATGAGCTCCAGGCTCGCCAGCAGTGCAGCGGCTAGCCACAATGGCGTCATCCGGTGCCCTAGGACACGGGCGACCCGCTCGAAACCTAGCTGACTGTGCAGAATGTAGGCGAGCAGCACGCCGAGCAGAATTGGCGTGAAGGTCGTTTCGCGCAGCATCCTGAGATTGTCGGGACCGGCACCGAGCCTCGCCAATTGTGTATCGAGCAGCCCAAAATGGATGAGCTGGCCGAGCACGAGTAGAGCGAACAGCACCCACAACGGTCGGCGAACATACTTCTGCACCGGCGGCCACAGGAGATAGAACTGCTCCTCGGCGGACAGGGACCAAGTGATATCGAGTAGGTTGCCCACCACAAACCAGTTGGTGGTGTACGTGAGCAGATAAGGTAAGGCGTGACGCATGGACTGCCCGGTCTCACCATCGGGGCGGAAGCCGATGAACAGCAACGCAGTCCCGATCACCACCCCGTAGTAGAGCGGCATGATGCGCAACGTTCGACGCGCATAGAAAGCCTTGAGCGAGATCTCCCCATTGCGGTCGCGCTCTCGCAACAGGAGCGTGACGATGAGAAAACCGCTGAGCACGAAGAACATGTCGACGCCTAGGAATCCTCGGGTCCCTATGCGGCCAATCTGCAGATCTCCACGAGAGTGGTGCCAGATAACTGCGAGAATGCTCACACAGCGAAAGCCGTCGAGGGACCCGAAAGTGCGGCGTGCGCGGTAGGCCGCATAGTCGGACATGCCGGACGCGTTCTAGCATCGTGGCCAGGCCTGGGTAAGCGCTCTCCGCGGCCCACCAGACCTCATTTGCCGAGTCTGGGTCCGCAGGCTACGGTGAATGTTTCCTCGGCCCCGCCGCCTCGACCCACTCATGCTGTCTGAACGAGATACCGCTGCAACTGGCGACCGCGGGCTCTTCAAGGCGGGCACTCCCTTTATGGGGCGTGTCCTTCGTGACGCTGTGGGGGCCCGTTCGCTACGCCAGGATCGAGGTGACCACCTCCGTTCGGCCGTGGAATGGCTCAAACGGGCCCAGGCCGCGACGCCCGACGACGGCGTGAGCTACGGATACTCGATCCGCGGGGGCTGGCGGCCTTCTTACCGGGAGACATCCGGCTACATCGCCATCACTTTTTTCGACCTCGCGACCCGATTCGACGACCCCGAATCTGCGACCCTCGCGCGCACGGTCTCGAATTGGCTGTGTGAAGTTCAAGAACCCGATGGTTCGATCGCCAACCCACTTTATCGGGCTCACGAAGGCATCGTGTTCGACACCGGTCAGGTGCTGCTGGGGTACGTTCGAGCCTACCGCGAAACCGGCGAGCTTCGCTTCCGCGACGCGGCCGTACGCGCATCCTCGTGGCTCGCGTCTCGCCTCGACGAAGATGGCGCTTGGCGGAAAAACACTCACCTCCAAACACCCCACACGTACAACACGCGCGTGGCTTGGTCGATGCTCGAGCGTCACCTCATCGCTCCCGATTCGGTCATCGAGGCAGCCGCCCGAAGGAACCTCGATTGGGGCCTCGGCCAAGAGAAAGACGGCTACTTCGGGAGTTGCGCCTTCGAGCCGGGAGCCGCGCCCTTCACTCATACCATCGCGTACGCGATTCGCGGCTTCCTCGAGTCGGGGAGGCTCCTTGGCGAGCCACGATACGAGCGGGCCGCTGTGCGCGCCGCGGATGCCGTTCTCGAACATGTGCGGCACGACGGATGGATTCCGGGAAGAATCGATGAGGCCGGTCGGTCGGCCGCACGGTACTGTTGCTTGACCGGCAACTGCCAGCTCGCTGTGATCTGGTTGAAGCTCTACGAGTCCACCGGTTCAGAGCGCTACTTGGACGCGGCAAAACGAAGCCTAGGTTTCGTCATGGACCACCAAGACTTGGCCACCTCGAATCTAGCGCTTCGTGGCGCCATCAAGGGCTCGCACCCGATTTGGGGATCGTACGCTCCGCTTTCCTATCCGAATTGGGCCACGAAGTTCTTCATCGATGCGGTTCTTCTATGGAACGAGATCGAGTCATGAAATCGGTTCAGATACTCGACTGCGATTTTGCCGCCGTCACGGTGGCGGACGCGGCCAACTGGGCTCGCGATTGGATCCATAGCGGTCGGCGCGGATACATCTGCACGGTCAACGTAGCGATTCTCATGATGATGAGATCGGATCCCAAGCTGCAAGGGTTCGTCGAGCGGGCATCGCTCGTGGTCGCCGACGGGCAGCCATTGGTCTGGGCGTCACACCTTCAACAGGATCGCCTGCCTGAACGAGTCACCGGCATAGATCTCGTCGACCAGCTGTGTGCGCTCGCCGTGAAAGAGGGCTTTGGCGTGTACTTTCTCGGCGCCCGGCGCCCTGTCGTCGAGGAGGTGGCCCAGCGCCTGTCCGATCGCTACCCCGGGCTTGAAGTTGCCGGGATCGCGGACGGATACTTCGAGGCGGCCGAAGGTTCGCGACGTGCCCAAGCGATTCGCGACAGCGGCGCGCAAATCCTCATCGTCGGCATGGGCGTGCCCTTACAGGAGCAGTTCATCGAGAACCATTGGGATCAACTCGGAGTCCAACTCGCCATACCTGTCGGAGGCAGCTTCGACGTGATCGCCGGCGCGACCCGACGCGCCCCGGTTTTTCTACAGCGCATCGGCATGGAGTGGTCGTTTCGACTCGCCCAGGAGCCTCGCCGGCTTTGGAAACGATACTTGGTCACGAACACCCAGTTCGTGTTTCACCTCCTCAAGAGCGCCGTGGGCTCGGAGCCCGGGCCCCGCTAGAGTCAAGGTGGAGATACGAGATGTCGACGAAGACAAAGATCCTGATTGTGATGGGAACGCGACCGGAAGTCATCAAGCTGGCTCCGGTGGTCATCGGCGCTCGCAAGCGCCCCGATGAGTTCGAAACTGTCGTCGTCACCACGAGCCAACACCGGGAGATGCTCGACCAGATGCTCGAAACGTTTCAGATCGCCGTCGACTTCGATCTGGACATCATGAAGCCCAATCAGGACCTTCGTCACGTAACGACCGCCGCACTGGATGGCCTGCATGGCGTCATAGGCCAAGTGAAGCCGGACTGGGTTATCGTGCAGGGCGACACGACAACCACTTTCACGGGCGCCCTGGCAGCCTTCTACCACCAGGTGCCGGTTGCTCACGTGGAAGCCGGGCTTCGAACACACGACAAGCGACAACCCTTTCCGGAAGAGATCAACCGCAGGCTCACCACGCAGATCGCCGACGCGCACTTCGCACCCACGACCCTGTCACGCGAAAACCTCATCCGCGAAGGAGTGAGCGAAGATGCGATCTGGGTTACCGGCAACACGGGCATCGACGCGCTTTTTCTGACTCTCGGATCAGAGCCCGGGGAGACAGCGCCCTCCCCCACGGGCGAACGGCGCCTGCTGATCACGGCCCATCGCCGGGAGAACCACGGTGAGCCAATGGAGAGGGTCTGCCGAGCCGTGCTGCGCCTCGTCGACGAGTTTCCAGACCTTCACGCCCTCTATCCGGTCCACCTGAGCCCCAGAGTGAGAGACGTCGTCTTCGCCCTGCTGGGGAATCATCCGCGCATCGAGTTGGGCGAGCCCCTCGAATATCGTCGGTTCGTCGAGGAGATGAACCGAGCCCATGTAATCCTCACCGATTCCGGCGGGATTCAGGAAGAGGCACCCTCGCTCGGGAAGCCGGTCCTGGTCATGCGAGAGACCACCGAGAGGCCTGAGGGAGTCGATGCAGGAACGGTTCGGCTGGTAGGCACCGACGAAGAACGGATCTACACGGAGACTGCGCGTTTGTTGAACGACGACGGCGCCTACCGGGAGATGGCTCGAGCGAGCAATCCGTACGGCGACGGACGGGCCAGCGAGAAGATTCTGGCGGCGCTGGCTCGCTAGTGTCGGTGCGCTCGTATCGAGGCCTGCTGCAAGCCCAATTTGAGTTAGATCCAGGCAATCCGTGCTTTGGCGGCGGCCGTGCTCTATGCTTTTTCTGATGCCTTGCGGACGAGCCCGCCCGGGCGTGCTTTCGCCATGATCATCCACCCTGATTCCTCAGTGATTCGAGTCGGCATCGCCGGCACAGGCTTCATTGCGCACCGCTTGTTTGATTCCTGTCGAGTGATGAACGACCTACGAGTCTCTAGCGTCCTGACGCGCCGTGCGTTCGACAGCATCGAAGGCGTGCCGCCGGACGTGCCGCTGACTCAATCGAGGCAAGAGCTCATCGACAATTCCGATGTGGTCGTCGAGTGCTCCGGTGACCCCGTACATGCTGCGGAAGTCGTGCGAGACGTGTTGGCGGCCGGCCTCCCTGTGGTGACGATGGACTCCGAGTTTCACGTGACCTGCGGCTCACACTTCGTAGGCAAGGGTTACCTCACCGAGGCGCACGGTGACCAGCCAGGTGTCCTCGCGCAACTGCGCGACGAGCTCGTGGGGATGGGTTTCGAGCCCTTGGTGTACGGCAACATGAAAGGGTTCTTGAATCCGAACCCGAGCCGCAAAGACATGGAATATTGGTCCGAACGGCAGGGCTTTCGAGTCCAGCAAACCACATCGTTTACCGACGGCACGAAAGTGCAGATCGAGCAGGCGTTCGTGGCCAATGCGTTTGGCGCCAGCATTGCGAAACCCGGCTTGTTGGGACCCGAGGTGGATAGCTTTGAAGCCGCGACACGATCTCTCAGAGAAGTCGCACTGGAACTGGGCCATCCAATCGCCGACTTCACTGTTGTGCCCGGGCAGGCGCCCGGGGTCTTCGTGATCGCCACCATC
>JAUXFZ010000112.1 GCA_030622585.1 Myxococcales bacterium | reverse complement strand
GTCCATCCTGCTCTGCGACGATGCGACGATTCGCGGGCTCAACCGCCAGTACCGCGAGAACAACGAGGCCACGGACGTCCTCGCCTTCCCGATGAACGAGGGCCCCGGCCCCGGGTTGGATTCAGGGTTGCTCGGCGACGTGGTGATCTCGCTACCCACCGCGAGCCGCCAGGCTGCCGAACACGATCGCCCAATCATTGACGAAGTGACCTTTTTGTTGGCTCACGGGCTGCTCCACCTTCTCGGCTACGATCACGGCAACACGCGGGAAGAACGGGAAATGAATGCCCGTACGGACGATCTCCTGGCCGCCGTCGAGGCTGCTCGGTAGCCTTCCAGGCGTGTGGAAAACGACGGACGGAGCCTTCCACTTCGACCCTTCGATCTTCGTGAGGCGCGCAAGTTTTGCCCTTTAAACGCCCGGAATGAGGAGGCATTCGCCTGCCGACTCCCGTGTTGACCCCGCCGGACGGCGCAGCTTCCGACCCTGTGGATGGCCTGTGGGTGACGTCCCAGGGAGGGCAGCCGGGCGCGAGCCAAGCACGGGAAGGCGGCGTTTCGGATCGCTTAACCCCTAGAAATTTGTTTGCGAAACTGCACAAAGCCACTTGTCAGCAACGAAAAACCTAGGCATAGATGGCGCCGTGACCGTCTGGGGCTTCTTTTTGGGGCTTTTCTACTGAATCGACGAGGCAGGTCACGGAGCTAGGAGGGAATTATGGTAGCGGGCAAGCGAATGACGAAAGCCCAGATCATGAGCGAGCTGGCCGACAAGAGCGGGCTCACCAAGAAGGAAATTACGAGCGTCTTCGGTGCACTTCAAGACCTCGTCAAGAAAGAGCTTGGACGCCGTGGCCCGGGGGAGTTTGTCATTCCTGATATGATCAAACTGAAGGTCCGTAAGATTCCGGCGAAACCCGCTCGGATGGGGCGCAATCCGGCAACGGGCGAGGAGATGATGCTTCCGCCCAAGGCTGCGTCCAAGAAGATCCGTGCAACGCCTCTCAAGAAGCTCAAGGACCTCGTCCTCTGAGTCATTGAGAAAACACGAATCGAGAAAAAGGGGCCATCAGGGCCCCTTTTTTGTTGCTGAAGTTTGCTTCGGAGCTTCTTGCCATGGGCGCGCTGGCTGTGGCCTGGCCCCGCGGAGTCGGCCTTCTGCGTAGCTGAGGATGAAGCGAATCTGATCCGCGTTGAGGGTGAACGAAACACGGATGCGATCCCCTTCCGGTGTGAACTCCATCCGCCGAAGCCTCTTCCCAAAGCCCGCGAGCGTCATGATGAGTTGCTGCGAGTAGAACTGCGCGACTTTCTTCCAGTAGACCGACGCGACCTGCGCGAGGCTGTCCGTATCGTACGTCGCGAGCACGGTGACCGTCGCTTCATCCGGACCGGTCTCACGCACGGCGACGCGGAGACGAACCGGTACGTGCCGGATGTTGCCTATCACGAACCGGTGCACGCCTTCGACCTCCAGCGAAATGACCTCTTCCGGTCCCATCGATAGCAACGCGTCTGGACCGCGCGCCGTGACGAGCCCTTCCTCGTCGGCATCGCGAAGCTCGCGGGCTTTCGTCATCGCGAGGACGCGCTCTAGATCCTGGCGGCGGGTGATGCTGAAGTGGTGCGCGCTTAGGAGCGCGATCGTGCGCGGTGTCTGATCGCGGTTGAGCCAAGGCGCCGTGGGCACGCCGTACCTCGGTTTCCAGCGCACCGTTCTGCCGCGTGAGCGGGCCAAGCGACGGACGCTCTTGCGCGTGAAGGTCGCGTCCCGGCGGTGGCGTCCGGCGAGCACGAGCTTGGAACGCTCCAGGTTGGGCGTCGCGACCAGGAGCCGGTCGAGGTCCGCCACAGGGTCGATGCCAGACCCGAGGAGAAGCAACTGCCAGTCGGGAACACCCTGCAAAAAGCTGGTCACATCAGAGGAAAGCGGGGATTCGCGCACGCGCCTCATGTCCACGCGGAGGGCCAGTTGAGCGCCGGGCGGGATGCGGGAGGGACCCGTGAGCGCAGACGGGGCGACCGGGACGGTGTCAGTGTCAGTGTCAGCGTCAGCGTCAGTGTCAGCGTCAGTGTCAGCGTCAGGCTCTATCGGGACGCCGGCGTCTATTGTGGGGTGCTCTTCGTTTTCGTCGGGCGGGTGCGACCACCTCGGGTCTGGGGCGCCTGTGGCACGGGGGGGGGCTGGGGCCGCCGCCATCTCCATCTCTCCGGTCAAACCGAACTCGACCTCTGTTGGCAGGGTCAGCTCGAAGTCGAAATCGAACTGGGCGGTCGCGCTGGCTAGGTACGCGAACGCTGCGAGGTGCACGGCTACCGATGCGACGAGTCCGAGCGTCGTGGAAAACGCTTCGAGGTGTTGACCCGTGCTCATCCTAATGACAGTTCCTAGCAGACCACGGCTGTGCGGCGCACACGACGAGCTTTGTTGGAGTCCTTCGGGGTGCTTTTCGGCGCGGTCGGGGTTTTGTCGTTTTTGTTGTTCTTGTCGTCCTTGGGCCTGCCCATCGGCTGCAGTCTCGACGAGGCCCCTGGTTCGATCGAGCTCGGACGCCCCACGGAGCAGCGCGATCTTGGTCCACCGCGGCGGGTGTTCGCCAAGCGCTTCGTCTCTCCGATACAGTCTGCGCCAGGCTCGGATGGCGCGCGTCTTGGCTATCTGCGAGCGGGTGCGCTGCTTCACTCGACCACGACCGAGCCGTTTGGGTACGATGGCTGTCAGGGTGGCTGGTACGAGCTAGACACGGGCGGATTCGCTTGCCAGGGGCGAGATATCCTCGTGTTCTCCGGGGAGCGGCTTCCCGAGCTGCGCGCGCGTCAGCCCGATCGCGAGGCGCCGATGCCCTACGAGTACGCGACGGTTCGCCGGAAGACACCCCTGTACAAGCGATTGCCGCACGCGGACGAGGTCTACACGGTGCCTAGCGACGTCTCGGATGCCGGCGTCGGGCCGGCGACACCGATCGACAACCCGCTCGTCGTGCGCGTTCTGCGGCCGGGATTCTACGTCAGCTTGGATCGCACGTTCGAAAAAGATGGCGAGACCTACTGGCGCACGCAGCAAAACGGATTCGTGCCCGCCGGGCGTGTACGGCAAAAGGAGTGGAGCGGCTTCCATGGGCAGGTGCTCGACGGTCGGCGCTGGGATCTTCCCGTGGCGGTGACGCGAAGTGAGCGGACCACGCTTTATCGGGTCAACGACCGCGAGAAGATTCGGCCTACTCGCGAGCACCGTGAGCGCCGCTCCTGGCTCGCGGTGCGCTCACGTCGGCTCGTCGGTGAGGTCGCGTATCTGGTCGTGGGGGATGGCAAGCTCGTTCGTGAGGCCGACGTGCTGGTGGTTCGGCCGACCGCGCCGCCTGAACAAGTCCCGGAGGGGGAGCGCTGGATCGATGTAGACCTCACGCATCAAGTTCTGGTCGGCTACGAGTGGAAGCAGCCCCGCTACGTGACCCTCGTCTCGACCGGGCGGACCAAGACCCCGAGCCCCGAGCTGAACTACCGGACGCCCAAGGGCCTCCACCGCATTCGCGGCAAGCACCTGACCGCGACCATGGACGACGACGAGCCCGGCGAACCGCCGTATTCGCTCGAGGACGTGCCCTACGTCATGTATTTTCGAGGCGCGTACGCGTTCCACAGCGCGTTCTGGCATGACCGGTTTGGCCGTCCCCGCAGTCACGGTTGCATCAACCTGGCACCGCTCGACGCCAAGTGGCTCTACAACTGGGCGGGGCCCGACTTGCCGGAGGCTTGGCACGGGGGATCGGCCACCGAGCAGAATCCGGGGACTTGGGTCTACGTTCACGGGGACACCCCGTGAGATCGGCTGCGCGGCCGGCTCTGCCGGAGCTACTTGGCCAACGCGGCCCGAACCGCCTTGAGCAGCTTCTGGCCGGCGGGGCCAACGTCCTTCGCCACGGTCTCCGGGACGCCCTTTTCTTTGTCCTTGAACTTCTGGAGCTCCGCCGCGCTCGGGTCGTGGATGTCGTAACCGTAGCGGACTAGGTTCTTCAGTAGAATCGGCTCCATCTTGCGCACCTGCTCTCGACCCCAGAGGGTGAGGTCGTAGGGCACGTTCAACAGGACCTTTTGAATGTCGGGGGGCAGCGTGTCGAACCACTTCTTCGAGTAGACGACGATGCCCGGTTGGTACGAGTGTCGCGACAGGAACAAGTTGCGTTCGTCGTCGTCGAGGCCCTGGTACCACGTGGTGGCCATCGCGAAGAGCGGCGTGTTGTCGAACCCATCGACGACGCCGGTCTGTAGGCTCGTCATCGTATTGGCGACGTCGATCGTGACGGGGCTCGCGCCCAGCGCTTTGTATGCCGCGACGTGGGCCAACGCCTCCTGCGACCGGTAGCGAATGCCCTTCATGTCGTCCGGGCTCCGGATGGGCCGCCGGCTGAAGTACGAGCGGAAACCGTTCTCTCCCCACAGAGCGAAGACGAGCTTCTGCTTTTTGAGGATCGCACGGACCTGTTTCAGCACTGCCGGGTCATCGAGAGCCTTGTCCGCCTGCTCGACCGTATCGAACACGTAGGGCGCCTCGAGGACGTTGACCTCGCGGACAATCGAGCTCAACCCGCCCACCGAGCCGGCGAAGCCCTGCTTACTGCCCATTTGGGTCCGCCGCGCCAACGATCGCTCGTTCGAGCTACCGAGGCGCAGCTTCACCTTCACGCGGCCGCCAGTCTCTTCTTCGACGTACTTCTTCAGGCGCTTGAGCTGCAACGCCCAAGGGCTGCCCGGGGGAACGACCGACCCCATCTCCAATACGTATTCCTGGGCTGATGCTGGAGCGGGCCCGGCAAACGGGCCAACCAGGAACGAAAGGGCGACAAACGCCGCAGCACAGATCATGGACTTACGCATAGGATTCTCCTCGTCGGGGGCGGCCCAGTAGACGACGCGGTGGCCGTCCCTATTCAGATCAGAAAGTGTCGTCGATGTCGGCCATCAGCTTCGCGGCCTTGCGCTGCTCGCACTGATTCTCCGGGAGGGCCGAGGGAACGGTGTTCGGGTCGCCGTTGATGACGTAGTTGACGAGCTCCTCGAACAGCGGGCGGTTGTCTTCCTTCACGGCCCACTCTTCTGCCATCAAGATGCGCGTGGCGAAGTAGTTCGGATGCGCATCGATCGCGGTGTTGAAGTGTGCGGCCGACTTCTTCATGTCGCCGCCGGCGAAGCCCGGCGCTTTGGCGTAGAAGATGCCGAAGTAGCGATCGGGCCCCTGGTAAAAGTAGAGCGGATCCTCATCGAGGCAGAACTCCATGATCGATCGGATCTCGTCCTTGTACGAAAGCAGGGTCGCAAAGCTTTCGAGAATGGCCCAGCGGCCTAGGTTCGAGGAGCGCCAGTAAAGGGCCGGGACCGCCTTGGCGTTGAGAACGCTGATCGCGTCTTCGATGCGCTCGCCGCTCGCCATCTTGTCGGCAAAGGCCGGCGACAGCGCCGCCAGTGCGCGCTCCGCGGCTTGGGTGCCCGTCTCGTGAGTGTTCTTGTAAAGTTCCGGGTTGTCTTCGTCCGGACGGAGAAAGCAGTCGGCGTAGTAGTAGATCGCGTGCGACAAATCGGCGAGCGCGTCCCCGTTGGAGGGATCGAGGTCGGTTGCCGTGGTCCACGCGTCGACCGCGGCCTTGGCCTGCGTCTTGTCTCCGCGGTTCGCCCACGCTGCAGAGGCAGCTTCCAGGGCGGCCACCACCTTCTTCTCGGTTGCGTCATCGAGCTGACCCGCGTCTGACGTCGTGTCCCACGCGGTCTCACGGGTCGACCCGCAACTGGCCACGAGGGCGGCCACGCATACTAGGGCAACCCAGTGCCCGATCTTGAACGAACTCATCATGCTTTCCTCCTGGTCCCTCGCCCAAGCGGCAGGGCTACCGACGGGGCATACCAAAAGCTCTTTCTTGCTGTCAACGACGCAAAGCGCCAAGGGGTCAGTTTGCTTGCGGGGCCTAGGGCGCTGTGGTAGGTCGCTGCCTGAAAATTTGGTTTGCCTCTCCTGGGTGGGCCGCCACGGCCCGCCCTTTTTTCGTTTAGGGATCCCGAGCAGAAATTGACCCACGCTACTGAACAACTCGTCAACGCGCTGGAGCCGTTGATCGACCCGATTTGCCGTGCCCACGGCGTCGAACTGGTCGACGTACGCTGTTTGAGGGAGCCGGCTGGGATGGTCATTCGGGTGCTCATCGATAGGGCGGTTCCGGGCGTAGAGGTCGGCAGTGGGGTGTCACTGGAGGATTGCACCGGGGTCAGTCGGGACCTGTCCACCTCATTGGACGTCCACGATGATTTACTTCCTTCCGGGGCGTACCGTCTCGAAGTGAGCTCTCCTGGGCTCGATCGGCCCCTGGTCAAGCTCACCGACTTCGAGCGCTTTTCGGGTCGTGAGGTCGAAGTGCGCACCCGAACACCAATCGAACAACAGCGCCGCTTTAGCGGGAAGCTGCTCAGGGTCGTCGAACAGAGCATCGAGCTCGACCAAGACGGCAAAGTCCTTTTGATTCCACACGCGGACGTCGCGGAAGCGAACCTCGTGTACCGATTCTCGAACTAGGTGGGTAGATGGCTATGCAGCAAAGCGCGCTCTCCCTTCAGAACGTCATTGAACAGGTCAGCCAGGAGAAGGGCATCGACGCCAAGATTCTGGTGGAGGCGACCGAGCAGGCGATTCTGACGGCAGCCAAGAAGACCTTCGGGCCCGATCGGGAGCTCGAAGCGAGGTTCAACAACGATACAGGGGCGGTCGATCTCTTTCAGTACATGACCGTCGTGGACGCGGTGGAAAACAGCGAGCAGGAGATCACGATCGAAGAAGCGGAGACCTACGGGCTCGAAGCCGAACTCGGCGAGGAGCTCGGCTTTCAGATTTTTTACCTTCCCGAGGATCGCGACAAGGCGCGCGAACAAGACAAGCAGTTCGGCGAGCTGCTCGACCTCGACCAGGCCCGGAGCCGTTTCGGGCGCATCGCTGCGCAGACCGCCAAGCAAGTCATCATTCAGCGTGTCCGGGACGCCGAGCGCGACCGCGTCCACGCCGAATACAAGAGTCGCCAAGGTGAGATCATTACCGGTGTCGTGCGCCGCTTTGAACGCGGATCGAACATCATCGTCGACCTCGGCCGAGGCGTGGAGGCTGTGCTGCCGCCGCGCGAACAGACGCCGCGCGAAAGCTACCGCCCCGGGGACCGCATCGTGGCCCTCTTGAAGGATATCGACCGCGAGGCCAGAGGCCCGCAAATCATCCTTTCCCGTACCGATGTCGGGATTCTCGTGAAGCTCTTCGAAATGGAGGTTCCCGAGATCTATGAGGGCATCGTGCGAATTGTGGCAGCGGCTCGCGAGCCCGGGGCACGTTCGAAGATCGCGGTGAGCAGCCGTGATTCCGATGTCGATCCCGTAGGCGCTTGTGTGGGCATGAAAGGTTCACGCGTCCAGGCCGTGGTCCAGGAGCTTCGCGGCGAAAAGATCGACATCGTGCCGT
>JAUXFZ010000086.1 GCA_030622585.1 Myxococcales bacterium | reverse complement strand
GCGGCCCATTTCGGCCGTTGATCGACACGACGATGTACGAAACCTATTTTCCAGGATCGACGTTCAAGGTGATCACCGCGTTGGCGTCCCTCGAAGATGCCGTGGTCGACCCGATGCAGCGCGTCGAGTGCCTGGGGTCGTTGAAAATCGGCAGGCAGAAGTTCCGCTGCAACAAGAGGCACGAGTGGGTCGACCTCTACGACGCGATCGTCCAGTCCTGCAACGTGTATTTCTGGGAGCTGGCCGGGGAAGTGGGCATCGAACGGATCACCCGCTACGCGAGGGCTTTTGGGTTCGCCGAGCAGACGGGGATCGGGGTGAGCGGCGAGGCCAAGGGTTTCCTTGCGACCCGTGAGTGGTACACGGAGCACTACGGAGCGTTTCGCATCGGGTACACACTCAACACGGCGATTGGGCAAGGCAACACTCGCGTCACGGTCCTTCAGCTCGCCATGGCCAATGCTGCCATCGCTAACGGAGGCACGCTGTATGTGCCGCAGGTGGTGCAGAACGTGAAGGCGCCCGATGGTTCCCTGTCCGACACGTTCCAGCCGCGCATCAAACGGGAGGTCGGCGTGTCGCCGCAGCATCTCGACATGATGCGCCGCGCGCTCGCCGATGTGGTTCAAGAAGAGTCCGGCACTGCGTACCGCGCGCGCAACAAGGGCGGCGTGCGTGTCGCCGGCAAGACCGGCACGGCCCAGGTCGTCAGTCGCAAGGGCCGTTCCGAGGAATCGTCGAGCGCCTGGTACCTCGACCGCTCTCATGGATGGTTCGCCGGCTTCGCACCGGTGGACGATCCTCAGGTAGCTTTCGCGGTCTTGGTGGAGCACGGTGGTTCCGGTGGCACCAGCGCCGCGCCGATCGCCATGTCGGTCATGCAGCAGTACCTGAGCGAACCTGCGCCCCCAAAGTCAGAGGGGAGCGAGTAGCGGATGGCCATCGGAAGAACGATTCGCGACGACTTCGACTGGCCGCTCTTCCTTACGGCATCGACGATCGCGTTGTTCGGTGTGCTCAATCTGTACAGCGCCACCGATAGCGGCATGACATCCGATGCGTATGTGCAGCAGCTCTACTGGCTCGTGCTCGGCTTCGGCGTCGCGGGGTTGACCGTCGCCATCGACTACCGGCACTTCGAACGATACGGCTGGGTGATCTACGGCGGCTGCATTCTCGCGCTGGTTCTGGTGTTCGGGCTTGGCCGCAGTGTTCGAGGCTCCACGCGATGGATCGCCCTCGGTGGATTCTCGCTTCAGCCAAGCGAGTTGATGAAGATCGGCCTGATCATCGCGCTTGCGAAGTATCTGCATCACGACACGAAGACCGGAGGCCGCACGCTGGTGGATTTGATCATTCCCGGATTGATCCTCGCCTTGCCGATGGGGCTGGTCCTGCTTCAGCCGGACCTCGGCACCGCCATGGTCCTCGCGTTCATCTTCGCAAGCGTCATGATGCTGACCCAGCTCAAGACGCGTTCGGTGGTGACTCTTCTCGCGAGTTTCGTCGTCGCGGCGCCCGTGACCTGGTTCTACCTGTTGAAGGACTATCAAAAGGAGCGCATCACCGCGTTCTGGGGTCGGCTTGGAGGGACGCAGACCGATCTTCTCGACTCCGGCTGGCACACCCATCAGTCGCTCGTCGCGATCGGGAGCGGGGGCCTGACTGGCAAGGGCTTCACGCAAGGCACCCAGACCCGGTTTCGCTTCCTTCCCGACCAGCATACCGATTTCCCGTTCCCCGTGTGGGCGGAGGAGCATGGGTTCCTGGGTGCAGTGATCCTGATCAGCCTCTATCTGTTCTTGGTCCTGTGGGCGCTACGGATTGCGTCTCAGGCAAAGGATCGTTTCGGCGCTGTCCTCGCTGTGGGTGTCGGGGCCATGATCTTCTGGCAAACCGTGGTCAATCTTGGGATGGTCTCCGGGCTGCTGCCGGTCGTCGGGATGACGCTGCCGTTGTTCTCGTACGGTGGGTCGAGCTTGCTTTCGACCATGCTGGGCCTGGGCCTACTGATGAACGTGTCGATGCGGAGATTCTCACGTTGAACCAATCGAAGCGAGTGATCGCGGGCGTGCTCCAGATGACATCCACCGCGGATGTCGAGGCGAACATGAACACCGTGCAGAGGCTGGTGCGCGATGCGGCCCTTCGCGGCGCCGAGATGGTGCTCGTGCCCGAGTGCTTTGCGTACCTCGGCCCCGAGAAAGGGAAGCTAGCGATTGCCGAGTCTCTCGATGAAGGTGGGCCGATCCTCGAGCGTTGCCGGGAGGCTGCCGTAGACGCTGGAGTAGACGTCGTCTACGGCGGCTTCTGGGAGAAGAGCGACGCGCCCGGCAAGGTGCATAACGCGTGCCTCTACATGCGCGCCGACGGCTCGCTCGATGCGGTCTACCGAAAGATCCACCTCTTCGATGTGAACTTGCCCGACGGAACGAAGTTGCTCGAGTCTCAGACGGTCGACCCCGGCTCGGACACCGTGGTTGCGGAGGCGCCATTTGGGGCCCTTGGGCTGAGTGTCTGCTACGACCTGCGGTTCCCGGAGCTCTATCGGCGCTTGGTGGACGCTGGAGCCATCGCCTTGGCGATCCCCGCAGCGTTTACCTTCACGACCGGCAAGGACCATTGGCACGTCCTGCTTCGTGCCCGCGCGATCGAGCAGCAGTGTTACGTGCTTGCCGCCGCCCAAACCGGTCACCACTACGGCGAGCGGCGGTCGTACGGACACGCGCTCATCGCCGACCCCTGGGGTACGGTCGTCGCCCAGTGCGGCCAAGGCGAGGGCGTGGCAGTGGCGCCCATTGACCCCGCTTTCGTCGATACGGTCCGCCGGGCGGTGCCAAGCCTCGCGCACCGTCGCTTGCGCTAGGCTATTAAACGCGTTGAGCCCCGACGGAAGGACCGGCGGGGCTCAACGACGTTGTGACACTAGGTGTCTTGATTAGAGTGCTTGGAGAGTGACCGTCGGCATGACGTCCCAGACGCAGGCCGGGTCGGGTTCGGCCGTCGAGAGCGTCAGGGGCACCGGATCCGTGATCGCGAACGTCATCTCCACGGCTTCGACGACAATCGAACCATCGATTGCGGTCCAGGCTGCGGTCTGGACGGGTGTCGTGACCATGATCGGGCCCGGGTTGCCGCTGTCATTGGTGTCAGCGGTGAAGTCGAGGGAGCACGGAGCCGTTGCGGGAACGTTCACGGGGCCGTCGCCTTCGCTGTCGGCCACGTCCGCGGAGGCCTCACCGATTGTCGCCTGTTGGACAAGGGCGCCGAGCCTCGCAACCGTATCCTCGTCGAGGATGAACTGGACCCGAACGTCCACGTCGGTCTCACCGTCGATGAGCTCGGCCTTGGCCGCGAGCACGATGTCGATCGGGACCTCGATGACACCAAGCCCATCGCAGGTTACCGAGCCTTCGCCGGTCGTGAAGCTCTCGTCGATGGACTCACCCTCGCCGCAGACAGGCAGCGTACCGCCCGAGCCGCCTTCGCCGCCTTCGCCGCCCGAGCCCGCGCTACCGCCGCTACCGCCGCTGCCGCCGGTGTCTCCGCAGCCCACCAAACCGAGCGCGCCAGCGAGCACACCGATGATTAATAGTTTCGTAATTTTCATGGTCCCTTGTTCTCCTTAATAAGCCCGGCGGTGCGAAGTTTGGCACAGAACGGGGTATCGCGCCCAACACGCGTGCGACCCCTGTATCCGGAGCGTTCCCGGAAGGCAAATGGTCGGCTTCTGAACAGGGGCTCAGGCCGGGAACCAGGGCATCAAACGGCTCGTGGTGCGCTGGTAGTCCACATAGGCCGGGTACTTCCGTGCCGACAGCTTCTCGGTGATGCCCGTCGATCCCTGAAACAACAGTGTGAGGAGGATCGCGCCCGTGATCGTCCAGTTGAACCACCCGGCGCCCGCCGCGACCGAAAAGACATAATAGGTCCACCACATCGCCTGCTCACAGAAGAAGTTCGGGTGCCGCGAGTACCGGAACAGTCCCGTTGTGATGAAGCCGGCTTCGGGTGTTTCGCCGCGCGCGATAGCCGCGTATTTCGCGGTCTGGAACTTCCACTGCTGCTCGTCCGCAACGGTCTCCCCGATGAGGAAGACGATGAAGGCAATCGTGGCTGCGTAGTCGAGCGCACCAAGCGGCGTTCCCAGGTGAAGATAGGCCGCATACGAAGGCACGGCGATTAGTAGGAGAAGATAGTTCTGGAACGGTGCAATGAACGTCGCGTTCAGCAGGTGAAATCCCACGGGGCCGATCTTCTCTTGGACCTCTTCCCAGCGATAGTCCTCGCCTCCCGGCTTGTAGCCCCCCTTGCGCGCGAAGTTGTAGGTGAGACGCACGCCCCACAGCACGGTGAGCCCTGCCATGAGATTCAGTCGTGCATCGCTGAACCCAACATACCCGGCAAAGTGCACCGCGAAGAGGGGCGGCGTGATCGACCACAAGCGATCGACCCACGAGTACTCCTTGGTGATCAGCGACAGCACCCAGCAAAGCAGGGCCAACCCGCCGGCCACCCAAAAAGCCGTCGTCAGCGGATCGGTTGATTCATAAAGTTCGAGGAGCCGCATTTCGACGTCGGAATACCACAAGCAGTGGTACAGAGGTCAGACTTCGTAGAGCACGTCGAGGTAGCGCTCGAGGAGGTCGGTGACTACGCCTTGGATGGGAACCGTGTTGGCCATCCCGTAGACCGGGGCCATGCCCCCTTCCTCGTCGGGGTGGGCCCTGTGGTGCTCCACGGCGGCGCGTAGATCGTCGAGGAAGTGGTCGGCGACTCCTTCTTGCGTGTGCCGCAAGGTGACCGCGAGGTGAACGGCCGGCGGCTTGTGTAAGCCGTTGAGGTTCCAGCTACGCTTCGTCATGAAGTCCATGATGCGATAGATGTCGAGGTCGTCGGAGCCGAATGCAATGACCCACAAGGGGTCGCCGAGCACTTTGAGCCCCGCAATGGCGCGGATGCCCTCACGGATCTTCGCGCCGGTCTCCAAGATGCGGCTGCTCGCGTCGAGATAGCCGCTCTCACCCATCGAGATCATCGCCGCCCAACACGCGGCGCTGAGCGCCCCGGGCCGGCTCCCCGCGAACGTGGGCGAGAAGTAGAGGCCCCCCGGCCAGTCGGCGACCTTGTAGTACTGGTAGTGCCTCAGCTCGTAGTTGCGATAGAGCACGACGCTCGTGCCCTTCGCGGCGTATCCGTACTTGTGGGTGTCGGCGGACATCGAGGTCACGCCCGGCAATCGAAAGTCGAATGCCGGGATGTCGTACCCGAGCTTTTCGGCCCACGGCAGGATGAAGCCGCCCAGGCACGCGTCGGTGTGAAAGCCTATGCCGCGCTTACGGGCGAGCTCGGACAGCTCTTCGATCGGGTCGATCACTCCATGCGGGAACGCAATCGCCGACCCTACGACACAAATGGTGTGGCGGTTGATCGCCTTCTTGGTAGCCGCCACGTCGGCGCGGCAATCCGGACCGACCGGGACCTTGACCAACTTGATGCCGAAGTACTGGGCGGACTTGTCGAAGGCCGCATGGGCGGTGGAGGGCACGACCAGTTCCGGCGAAGTGATCCCTTTCGTGTCGCGCGCCCAGTCACGGTAACTCCGCATGGCGAGCATGATGCTCTCGGTGCCCCCGCTCGATACCGCCCCACAAACTTGCGCATCTACTGCCCGCTGGGCACCGAGCATGTTGGCTGTCATCGAGACGATTTCGGCTTCGTACTTCGCGATGCTTGGCCAGAGGTCGGAATGGAGCGGATTGGTTTGAGACGTAATCGCGTACGCCTCATTGAGAAACGCGATGTGTTCCGGGTCACCGTGATAGACCGCCCCCGACACGTAACCGTCTTTCCAGCGCTCGGTCTCCCGCCGGTCGAGCTCACGGATTTCGCCCAGAATCTCGGTGCGGGCCCTGCCTTCGGCGGGCAGCGCGGCGTAGCTTTCGACCTCGCCTGCGTAGGGCTTCGACGACTTTCGGAGCTCCTCCATGATGGGCGCATACTCCGCTTCGAGCCTCTCTTTGATGATTGGCAGGCGCTTCGCGTAACGGTAGATGCGCGCAACCAGTGGCTCCAGCGGCCCGAGCTTGACGTTTGCCAAGTCCTTGATGTCCATGCGCACTCCGTACCGCAACCCGGGTAGGGCCGCTAGCCTCGGTGAGGCATCTACTTGTTCAGGCGCGTGTACATCGCCACGTTGTTCTTGTGGATGCTCAAGAAGGCCTTGAACAATTCGTCGTAAATCGCCCGGTGGTCGGGGTTCGGCATGTAGCGCTTCTCGATGGGGACGCGCGAGGGAATGTCTTCGACTTTGAGCTTTCCAAGGCCGATGGCGGCGATGAACGCGGCACCCCGGACGTTCGCGGAGAGCGGATCGGCAACCCGGTCGATCGGCCGGTCGAGCACGTCCGCAAAGATCTGACACCAGGGCTCCGATTTTGCTCCACCGCCGATGAACCGGATCGCCTCGAACTCGCGACCGATGAACGACTCCACGCCACTCATGAGCCATCGCGTGTTGTACCCAACGCCTTCCATTACCGCGCGAATCATGTGCGCGCGGGTCGTTCGCAGCGACACATTGGAGAACGACGCTCGCAGGTATGGGTCGGCTACTGGCGTATGCTCGCCGTATAGCCACGGTGCGAAGATCACTTTGTCGCTACCGGCCGGCACACTGCATACCAGCTCCCCGAAGCGTTCAAACGCGTCTTCCCGTGGCGGCCCCGGGTCGAGGGCATCGTCGCTGCAAAAGACGCTGTCGCGGAGCCATGCCATGCACGCGCCGGCGGTCTCCTGCTCGTTTCCGACGAAGTAACGGCCCGGCAACGCCGAAGGAAGGGACGCCATGTTGTGGATCAAGTCGGTCTTCTTGAACGGCACGTGGCAGGTCAACCACGACGAGGTCCCGACGTAGAGATGCCCTTCGAAGTCCTCAACGGCGCCGGAGCCCACTGCTGCAGCCGGCACGTCGGGGCTGCCACCGACCACCTGCGTGTTCTCGTTCAGTCCGAGATCGATGGCAGCCGTGGGTGTGAGCGTTCCGATCACGTCCACCGCCCGGGTGAGGTCCGGGAGCTTCTCACGGGGCAGCGTGCTCTGGGCGAGAAGCTGCTCATCATAGCGGACGTTGTTGATATCGCGGTTGTTCGTCACCCAGTGCAACGCAATCGAGTCGGTGGTGGCAAGGAACTTTCCGGTCAGCCGCAGGTTTAGGTAGTCCTTCGGCTCCATGAACTTGTACGCGGCTTCGTAGATGTCCGGCTCTTCGTGGCGCAGGAACAAGATATGAGCCACCGGCTCCTTACCGGCGAGGCTCGGGACGCCGCCGGTCTTCCGAAGCCAGCTTTCGAGCTTCAGCGCGCCGTATCCTTGAATCCGCACCAGCCCTCCGGCCACCTCCGGCACGTACTTCGCGCCGCGCGAATCCAACCAGATCATCGCTCGGCGGAGCGCATTGCCGTCCTTGTCGACCGGAACCGTTCCTGCCCACTGCGACGTGACCGCGACCGCGATGATCCGCTCCTTGGGCACGAGCTCGCGATCGGTGATCCGGCGCGCAGCGGTCGTGATCGCGCGCCACCAATCGTCAGGATCCTGCTCTGCGCCGCCGCCGTCGCTCAGGTACAGTTCCGTGGATTCGACTTCGGAAGCCAGCACTTCGCCTTGTACCGTCACGAGCGCGACCTTGGGACCGCTAGTCCCTAGGTCGATCGCGAGGATGCATTCGGGACTCACGGCGCTAGTTTCTTGCTGCAGCTTCGACAGCCTTCAGCAGGCTCTTGCTGTAGACCCCCCGCTGGGCCAGCTGCTCGCGAGCTTTCTTGGCGGCCGCGTCCCAAGCCGCCTGATTCGCGCTGGTGTCCACTTCGCTGATGCCCCGCCCAAGCAGGGTTGTATAGGCGCGGGCGTCGTCTCGCCCGACGATCTGGTCGAGCCTCGAGGCCGCACGTTTGGCAGTGTCGAGCAGCGTCTTTTGGTCGGCCTTGCTGAGCTCATTGAATTTCTTCTTACTGATGATCGAGCCGCCGACGATGATGTTGAAGTTGGTCGACGTCACGTACTTGAGCTTCGTGTACCACTG
>JAUXFZ010000161.1 GCA_030622585.1 Myxococcales bacterium | reverse complement strand
CTGACGGCTTCCGCGCATCTCACTTCACTCCCTTGGAACGATGTCGAGGAGCGTTCGCCGTTCATCGCTCAATGCAACTACTGTCATCAGATGGGCAACCCGCTCACGCGCGGAAAGCGGGATGCCGAAGCGTGGACCAAGTCGATTCAGAAGATGGAAGGCTACATGGCGCTCGTCACAGACGAGCAGGTCGAGCGATTTAGCGAGGTGCTCGCTGCGGGTTTCGACGGTGAGCCAATCGACGTCGTGCAGACGCATGACGCTAGCCCGGAGCTTGCGCACGCGAAGATCGAAGAATGGCTGGTGGGCGACGGGATGTCGTTCATTCACGACACGGACGTCGGCGAAGACGGCAAGCTCTACGGCACGGACGAGGGGCACGACGTCGTTTGGGTGCTCGACCCGGAAACCAACGACATCGAGAAATACCCGTTACCGGCGTCGGACCTTCCCATGGGTGGCCTCTTCGCGGGTGCTGCGCTTCCGATCGGCATCTTCACCGGGCAGCACGGGCCGCACAGCATGGCGCAAGCCAAGGACGGTCGTTTCTGGATCACCAACGCCTTGTCCTCGACGCTCGTGTCCTTTCATCCGGAAACCAAGGCCTTCCAGCTGTACGAGATCGGCGAAGATGCGTTGTATCCGCACACCATTCGCGTGGATCCGCAGGGGATCGTGTGGTTCACGCTCGCGGTGTCGAATCAGGTGGGGCGTTTCGATCCGGAAACAGAGACGTTTACGCTGATCCAGCTCCCGCACAACGGGTTCTGGCGCTGGGTTGCGGACACCTTCTTTCCGATGCTCCTGAAGTTCTCGGCTCGGTCGCCGCGCGAGAACAAACACATCGACCTCTCCGTACACAAGATGCTGAGCGGCATCGAGTACGACGACCTGTTCAACATGCCGTACGGGCTCGACATCCATCCCAAGGATGGCGGTGTCTGGTACGCCAAGCTCTACGCGAACATCATCGGTCACATCGATCCCGACACTCTGAAAATCACGGAATACGAGACGCCGCTTGCGGGACCGCGGCGGCCCCGGTTCGACGCGGACGGCATCCTTTGGGTTCCTTCGTTCGACGAGAGCGCATTGTTGCGTTTCGACCCCGCCACCAAAGAGTTCAAGACGTACAGACTGCCGACCCTCTCCCCGGACGAGTACGAAACGCCGTATGCACTCAACGTTCACCCGCAGACCGGAGACGTCTGGATGACCTCTAACATGTCGGACCGCATCTTGCGTTTCATTCCGAAAGAGGAACGATTCATCAGCTACCCGAGCCCCACGCGGGTCACCTGGTTACGCGATCTAGTATTCACGAAAGACGGAAAGGTATGCTCCAGTTCGTCGAACTTGCCGGCATACGCGATCGAGGATGGCGTGCCCTCGTTCATATGCCTCGACCCGCAAGGCGCCGACAAGGATCGCGCGGTGGCGGCCGCCGCCGGCAAGCGACCGTAGCCCCGCCCACGATGGCTAATTGGTAGGTTTTTCAGGCGCAAAAGTTTCGCGTTCAGCTCCGCAAAGCAGGGCGGTACAGTCGAGCCTCGGCGCCCACTCGGACGCAGGAAGGATCGCCATGACCCAGGTCGTTGGAGGAGACGCGCTTGCCCAGATGTTGGCCGCCGAGGGTGTCGAAGTCGTGTTCGGGATCGTCGACGGCACGTACATGGGCTTCTTTGCAAGCTTCGAGAAGCACGGCATTCGACTGATCACCCCGCGACACGAAACGAGCGCGGCCCACATGGCCGGCGCCTACGCACGGCTGACCGGCAAGCTTGGCGTCTGCATGGCATCGAACGGGCCGGGCGTCGCTAACATCCTGCCGGGCGTCGCCGTCGAGAATGGCGAAGGCAATCGAGTCTTGCTGATCACCTCGTGTCGGCGGACGCCAATCGCGTACCCGGATCGCGGCGGCACGTATCAGTACTTCGACCAGACTGGCGTGACCCGCGCCATGACCAAATGGAGCGGCGCGGTGCCATCGTTCGACCGTCTCCCCGAGCTCTTTCGACGTGCAGCGCGCATCAGTTGGAGCGGGCGCCCAGGGGTGGTGCATCTCGACGTTCCCGAGACGATCATGAACGGCGTCTTCGAAGCCGAGGGCATCGATCTTCGCCCGCCCGAGGCCTACCGGCGAACCGCGGCCATCGAGCCTTCGGCCAGCCAGGTTGCGCAGGCGGCGGAGCTGCTCCGCAACGCAGAGCGCCCGCACGTCCATGCTGGGAGCGGGGTCCTGCACGCACACGCCTCGAACGCGCTCGAAGAGGTGGCCGGGGCCTTGGGTGGGCCGGTCACCACCAGTTGGGCCGGACGCGGGGCTCTGCCCGACAGCCACGAACAGTTGCTGCCGATCTGGGCCATGGAGCCGATCAACAAGTCCCGGAGCGAAGCCGACGTCGTGCTGGTGATCGGTTCACGCCTCGGAGAAACCGATTGGTGGGGTAAGCCGCCGTACTGGGGCAAGCCCGGCGAGCAGCAGATGATCCAAGTCGACATCGATGACGAGATTCTCGGACTGGACAAGGCCACCGAGCTTGCGGTGCTCGCGGACGCGGACGCATTCCTATCGGCCCTTGCAAGCGAGCTGCGTCAGTCACCGCTGAGCGAAGAGCGCCTGCAGGCCAACCGCGCTCGAGCTGCCAGCCTTGCGGAGGATCAGGCCAAGGTGCGCGCTCAGCTCGATGCAGCTCTGGAAAACACGGGGAGCCCCATGCACAGTGCGCAGGTCCCGGCAGCGTGCGGACGCGTGTTTGGGGACGACACCATCTACGTGTTCGACGGCGGCAACGCCGCGGTGTGGGCGAGTTTCTTCTCCGAGATCAACCGGCCCGACACGCTCCTGTCGACCTTCAAATTGGGCATGTTGGGCGCAGGCGTATCGCAGGCTCTCGGCGGGCAAGTCGCCAGACCCGACGCCAAGGTCGTCTGCATCCTCGGCGATGGCGCAATGGGCTTTCACATCCAAGAGCTCGAAACCGCACTGCGCAACGAGCTTCCCGTCATCTACCTCGTGCTCTGCGACAAGCAGTGGGGCATGGTGAAGCTCACGCAATCGATCGGGCTTGGAATGCTGCGTCCCGTCATCGGAACCGAGCAACAGGGTACGATCAACGCCGACTTCGAAGAGATCGCCTTCGACAAAGTCGCGGAGGCCATGGGCTGCCACGGGGAACGCGTCTCCGACCCGGCTGAGCTCGAGGCGGCCCTCCTGCGCTGTGTAGACTCCGGGAAGCCGGCCGTCGTCCATGTCGACGTCGACCCCAACATGCACCTCTTCGCGCCAGGGCTTCAAGAGTTCAAGGCCATGCATCAGGAACCCGGCGCCTGATGGGCTCGGGCCCGGCGGTGCTGGTGACCGGGGCGGCCGGTTACGTCGGCCGCCTTTGCGTCGCGGCTCTCGCCCAACGCTTGGACGAGCTATCAGTACTGGTCGCCCTAGACTGGACCGAGGTCGACGCTTCGGAACGGATCGACGGGGTGGTCTACGAACAAGGCGACATTTGCGATCCGGCCCTCAAGGACTTTTTTCGCGAGCACGGCATCAATACGGTGGTGCACCTCGCGTCGATCGTTCGTGCGCCGAAGGGCGCGCCGGCTGACCTGGCCTACCGCGTGGATGTTCTCGGGACGAAGAACATCCTCGAAGCCTGCGAGGACTCGTCGGCGACGAGGCTGATCGTGACCTCGAGCGGAGCGGCCTACGGATACCATCCCGACAACCCCGACTGGCTCGACGAGAACGATCCTCTTCGCGGAAACGACGAGTTCGAGTACTCGAAGAACAAGCGCCTTGTCGAGACCATGTTGGCACAGTGGCGGGAGGAGCGTCCCGAGCTACAGCAGGTCGTTTTCCGCCCAGGCACGGTCGTGGGGGAAGATGTGCATAGTCCCGTCACGGACCTCTTCGAGAAACCCGTCGTGCTGGGCATCGTTGGGTCGGACTCGCCCTTCGTGTTCATCTGGGATCAAGACCTCGTCGCGTGTCTCGTCGACGCGGTCTTCTCTGACAAGGTCGGCGTTTACAACCAGGCGGGCGATGGCGCGCTGACCCCGCGCGAGATCGCGCGACTGCTCAACAAGCCCTACGTCGCGCTGCCGGGTTCGCTCGTGAAGGCCATGCTGTGGACGCTCAAGCGCCTGGGCTTGACCGAGAACGGACCGGAGCGAGTCGCGTTCCTGCGCTACCGGCCCGTGCTCTCGAACCGGCGCCTGAAGGAGGAGTACGGCTACACGCCAGAGCTGACCAGCCGCGAAGCATTCGAGCTCTACGCTCGGGCGCGGGGTCTTCTTCGCTGAGCTACTTCGCCGAAGTACGGGGTGCAGCCATGCCCCGGACCGGATGGGCCCGGTACGGCGCTTCGAGAATGGCCACCTCTTCATCGCTGAGCTCGATCTCGGCCGCAGCAATGGCATCGTCCAAGTGCTTGAGCTTGGTCGCGCCCACGATCGGCGCGGTCACCGCGGGCTTAGAGAGAAGCCAGGCCAGCGCGACGCGAGCTGGTGGCTCTCCCCGTTCGGCCGCCACGCTCTTGACGGCCTCGACCACGTCCCAATCGGAGGGCTGATCATAGAGAATCTGGTCGAGTCCATCACTAGAGGACCGGCTGGTGGAGCTATCCCCCAACTTGGTTCGCGTGCCGGCGAGCATGCCGCGAGCCAATGGTGACCATGGAATCACGCCGATGCCCTGATCCTCGCAGAGCGGCATCATCTCTCGCTCCTCTTCCCGGTAGACGAGGTTGTAGTGGTTTTGCATCGTGACGAAGCGGGCCCAACCGTTGCGCTCCGACGTCGAGAGCAAACGCTGGAACTGCCATGCGTACATGGAGCTGGCGCCGATGTACCGAACCTTCCCTTGGGTGACCAGCTGATCCAGGGCCGCGAGCATCTCTTCCATCGGCGTATCCGGGTCGAGGCGGTGGATTTGATAGAGGTCGATCGCCTCGACTCCCAATCGCCGGAGACTGTCTTCGCATGCCTGCTGGATGTGTTTGCGTGAGAGGCCGCCCATGTTGGGCCGGTCGTTCACCGGGAAGAAGACCTTGGTCCCGATCACCAGCTCGTCGAGGTTCCCGTATTCCCGCAGCCATCGGCCCGTCACCTCCTCGCTGACGCCGAGCGAGTACATATCGGCCGTGTCGAAGAAGTTGATGCCAGCTTCGATCGCCCTCTTGAAGAACGGCGCGGACGCGTCCGAATCATGGACCCAGGGGCGCCACTCCGGCGTGCCGTAGCTCATGCAACCAAGACAAATCCGCGAAACGGTCACTCCCGTCCGCCCGAGATGCGTGTACCTCATTCCGCGGATGGTATCATGAGGCGCCTAGCTCTTCCCATACACAGGCACGAGAGCCCCGCGTGTGACCGCGTTCTGTGGCGAGGCCAGGAACGCGACGGTCTGTGCGATCTCGTTGGGCTTGGGCCACCCGCCGTGGTCGGCATCGGGCATGGCAGCGCGGTTCGCGTTCGTGTCGATGATGCTCGGAACGATCGCGTTCACCCAAATCGAGGACTCGGCTAGCTCTTCGGCCAGCGAGAGCGTCAGCGCAGCGACCGCGGCCTTGGACGCGGCGTACGCGGTCATCTGACCGGTCGGCACCAGCACGGGTCGCGCCGCCACATTGACGATGCGCCCCTCGCGGCCATCCATTGCCCTCACCGCTTCCCGGCATGAGAGGAAGCACGTCGTGGCGTTCATCCGCATCAGCTTGTCCCAAGCTTCGAGGCTCGTGGAAGCGATTGGGCCCATCGCAAAGCCGCCGGCGACGTGAATGCTGGCGTACAGCGAGGCTGCTGCGCCAAAGAACCGCGTCACGTCCTCTTCGACGCTCAGATCGAGACCTTCGTGAATCTTCACTGCAGCGTGGTCCCGATAGGGAAACTCTTCGAGCTCTTGGGCCGCGTACACAGGCACGTGAACGGTCGCCCCAGCGTCGAGGAGGCGGCCTACCACGGCGCTGCCGAGCGCTCCGGTTCCTCCGGTAACCACGGCCTCCCGACCAGAAAAATCCAGCATGGCCGATAGCCTAGTCTAGGCAGCGCCACTTCTGCCACTGCTGACCCAAGCCACCTCGGCAAAGCACATCAAAGCCCCCACAACGGCCTCCGGACGGTGTATGCTCCGGGCCCCGTCAAACCGGTGGTGCGCTCGCCGGAG
>JAUXFZ010000502.1 GCA_030622585.1 Myxococcales bacterium | reverse complement strand
GTGGCGCGCGACGCAGTGTATCTCACGAGCTGGTTGCGTGTGCGCCGTGCGGTCGACCGAGGCGAAACCAATCTCGGAGAGCTTCAGCTCGGCAAGGTTTCGCTGGGCGCGCTGCCGGAGCTTCGGCGACTCGCCCATGACGGTCGCGTCACTCAGCCGGTCTACTTGTCGAACTTGGCCAGGAGCTTGGGCAGGACGGGGCCGGGCACGAGGTCCGCGACGTTCCCGCCAAGCCTCGCGACCTCTTTGACGAGGTTGGACGCGACGTAGAAGTAGGCGTCGTTGGCCATGATGAACACGGTTTCGACTTCGGAGTCGAGGTGCCGGTTCATGTTGGCCATCTGAAGCTCGTACTCGAAGTCCGCGACGGCACGAAGCCCACGCAAGATGACGCGCGCGTTGCGCCGTTGAGCGTAACTCACCAACAGCCCGTCGAAGCGATCGACTTCGATGCGGCCCGGATCGGCGCCCATCTCCTCCACCGACTCACGGATCATTTCCATCCGCTCGGCCACGCTGAACAGCGGCTCCTTTTTGTCGTTGTTCAGGACGGCAACGATGATCTTCTCGAACGCCACCAAGCCGCTGTGGAGGATGGATGTGTGTCCCTTGGTGATCGGGTCGAACGACCCGGGATAAACGGCGATGCCTCTCACTCTGTGCCTTTCTCGGGTGCGTAGACGCCGAGGCTAATACCGGTCTGACCATAGCGGTAGTCTGCTTCTGGCGCGAGTCCATTTGGCCAGCTCCAATCGTGGGTTGCTGGGTGCTCGACGACGACCCAGGCCCCCGGCGTGAGCCGTCCGGCGCCGGCCAGAGTCGCAAGAAGTGGCGAGACCGAGCCGATCGCCGAGTAGGGCGCGTCCGCGAACACCAAGCTGAAGCCATCCTCTTCCTCGGGGAGCCCGTGGACGGCCGCTGCCGGATCACCCAGAAGGTCCACACGCGACGTGTGAATCTCGGCCTCGAGCCCCAGCTCCTTCGCACTTTGGGCGAGTTGCCGGATGACGCGGGGATCCCGGTCCACGACGACTGCTCGCGAAGCGCCACGGGACAGGGCTTCGAAGCTAAGCGCTCCGCTGCCTGCGAACAGGTCCAGCACGCGAGCGCCATCAAACGCCCGGCGCGCTTCGAGTGCGGAGGCAAGGGCTTCCCGCGCCCGGTCCGACGTGGGCCGGGTGCCTTGCCCGCTCGGTGCGCCGAACCTGCGTCCGGAAAGCCGACCTCCAATTATGCGCATGGAAGTGAAGCTAGCAGCCAAACGTGCGTCCGAGGGGTGAATTGTACTACCCACTGCCAGATGCTACGCCTCGTGTGCCCTTAGGGAAGCTTACCGATATGCGGAAGATTTGCCTGCGCTGCGGTTCGAAGTTTGCGAGCCGAGCAGAGTACTGCGCGCACGACGGTAGCCTCTTGGTCACCGACGACGAGATCGCCGACCCGTTGCTCGGGACCGTCTTGCTCGAGCAGTTTCGCATCGAAGAACAGATCGGGACCGGCGGGATGGGGACGGTGTATCGCGCTCACCAAACCACGGTCGGCCGCGACGTTGCGATCAAGGTTCTAAGACCTGAGCTTGCGCGCGACGAACAGGCGGTCTTTCGATTCGAGCGCGAAGCCCGAGTGGCGGCCTCACTCGACCACCCCAACCTCGTCCGCGTCTTTCTTTCGGGGAGGCTCCCCGACGGGCGGCTCTACATCGTGATGGAGCTGCTCGAAGGCCGGTCGCTCGCCGACGAGCTGGATGACCCCGGCCTCCCTTCGCTCGAGCGCGCGCTCATCATGACGATGAAGCTGTGCGCCGGGCTGAGCGCGGTGCACGCAGCGGGCATCGTGCACCGCGACATCAAGCCCGAGAATGTCTACCTCGTGCGCCGGGCCACAGACGACGACTTCGTGAAGCTCGTGGACTTCGGGATCGTACGCATCCTCGAGGCCGAGGGGATGGGGCCGACGACCACCCAAAGCGGCCGCGTCTTTGGAACGGCCACGTACATTTCGCCGGAGGCGGCCACCGGGGAGGAAACCGACCAACGAAGCGACATCTACTCGCTGGGTGTCCTGACGTATCAACTGCTCACGGGGGAGCTTCCATTCGAAGGCAGGACGGCGGCTGTGGTGTTGATGCAGCACGTGAACGACGAGCCTCCCCCTCTCCGCTCGAAAGGTCGCGGCGCCGAGGTTCCAGACGATGTCGCGCGCGTCGTCATGCGATCGCTCAGCAAGGACCCGGCAGCGCGCCAGCAAACGCTTGCGGAGTTCGTGGACGCGCTCGCGGAAGCGGCCGGCAACGCGGGGCTACTCAGCGATGCCCGCGCGCTCCTTTTTGGCACGGTATGGGGCGATGATTTGGCGGCGCCGGGCTCGTACCTGGCCGATCTTCTCGGATCCAGCGCGCCGCCGAGTACCCCCTCTCCCTTGGGCGATACGCAACCGATTGCGGTTGGCCTCGCCCCGGACGACGAAGCGCTCCTTTCGTCCGCGCCCAAGCCGTTTGGGACTACATCGCACGATCTCGCCGCGGCGCCCGGCCCGAAGCAACGCAATCACACGTGGCTCTGGGCGTCGCTTGGTTTGCTTGCGCTCGTCTTGGTCGGCGTGGTGACCGGGACCTTGTGGTGGCAGCGTGCGCCGCGAGCGGTTGCCGAGGAGCCACGAGCCGAGCCGGTGAATGCGCCGACCACCATTGTGGAACCGGATGCGGAAGTTGCGGACATCGGGACCGATGTGCCGGTGGCAGAGCCGGTGGTGGTCGAGGTGGAGCCCGTGGTGGAGGAGCCGCCGCCGGTGAAGCCGAAGCCGAAGAAGAGGAAGCGAAAGAAGAGAGCAGTGACAGTGGCAGAGCCAGCGGCAGAGCCAGTG
>JAUXFZ010000487.1 GCA_030622585.1 Myxococcales bacterium | reverse complement strand
TGCTCGATCGAGGTGTCCAGCTTCGTGGGGTTGAACGCATGGCTGTCCCAAATGACGAAGCCCTTCACCGGCATGGTCGAGAACACGTTGGGCGGGTATTGCTCGCGAAAGGTGGCCTCTTGAGCGGTGGCCAGGTTGAGCCTGACTTCTGCCGCACCGAACAGGCCTGCCGCCGTGCCCATCTCGTCGGGGCCGTTGCTGTAGTTGATGCACGCTACGGTCGTCTCGGGAGCGGTGCCGCACTGGCTGCGTTCGCCACACTCGTCGCTTCCTGGCGTACAAGTCGCGCCGGCGTTGGCCCCGCCTAGGCAGTTCCAGCTCTGCCAGGACTCGTCCATCGGATCCCACTGCTCGGGCTTATCCTCGGGCGGGACGTAGAACTCCACGATGCTGTGATGCGACTGCGGGTCCTGCGCGAGCAGAACGTTGTTGTACGCAAAGCAGTCGCGGTCCGGGCCACCTTGCTCCACGCCGCACGGAACTTTGAGCTCCTCGGGAACGCGGTCGGTGTAGTCGTAGTAGGTGACGAAGCAAACCTCGCCCTCCTGCTCGGCCGGAACCTCCCAGCCACCGGAGTAGAACTGAACCCCCTCGTCCATCGCGGGAGCCGGAAGCGGTTGAATCTTGTTCGGCGCAACATCGCCCTGCAAATCGCAAGAGGCGAACTGTTCGGAGCCTTCGACGATATCGGTCTCGGGTGCGCCGCCGCGGATCCAAGCGCGCAACAAACCGAGATCCTGTTCGCTCAGTGCGTCTTCACCCACCGGCATGGTTCCGCCGGAAATGCCCAGGTCACTCAGGCTCGTGCCATCTATTTTCGCCGCTACCTTGAGGTAGAGGACGCTGAGGTCCTGCTCGGCCGGAAACACACGGGGGAAGTCGACAGAGCTCGTCGAGGCGACCCGAATGAGACTCTCGTACGCGCTCTCGGGACGGAGGTCGAGTCCGCCCTGGGCCATCTCACCGTGGCATGCCGAGCTGGTGCATCCTCTGCCCTCGAAAATCTGCTGCTGCACCTGCGCGAACGTGCTGTCGGCATCGCACTTCTGCCCAGTGCCGCTCGTGGTCTCGGCGCCACATGCGGCAACGAACACCACGGCAAATCCGACGAACGCGTATTGAACGAGTTTCATTAGTCACTCCAAACGGGGTTTTAAGCCTAAGTTGGGGGCGATTGTTCCCGATTAGACTATCGGCGCAAGGCAAAAACGTGAGGCGTGCTCAGAATGGTAACATTTGGGCGCGACAATTCCCCCCTTAGGGTGAACAACCTTCGGCCTGGCGCGCTTTTGTTACCGGGGAGCGAGCTCGTCGTTATGGAGTTTTGACGTAATACGAGCCTAGAAGGATGAACATCTCCTCCTCGGTGGTCACGCCGCCGCCGCCCGGGCAGGCGTCGCAGACGCCGCCTTCACCGCAGACCGAGTCGTCACCGTTGCACGCCAGGCCCTGGTTGGGACCGCCGAAGCAGGAACGCTCCTCGGGGTCGCACCCGCAGGTGAACAGATCGACGCCGAAGTTCTGGGCCAGCGGTGCGAAGACGTCGACGAAGTCGCAGGTTTCCGCGTCGGGCTTGAGCGACTCGCGCCGAACCTCGGCGGGATTGCTCTCGCCGTTGTCCCAGAGCGAGCAGTACTTGAACGTGCGCGCTGCGTCGTCCGAGCTATCAAACGCTGGAATCTGGTCGCCAGCAAAGCGCTGGTACAGCGGATCGCCATAGTCGAAGCTCTGGTAGTCGGCAGTCATCGGCGGCGCAGTACAATTGTTGTCGGGTGCGTCGCCTTCGCACGGGGTATTGGGCGGGTACCAGACCCGGAAGTCCTTGCCGAACCGATGTGTGTGGGTGCTCAAGCTGAGCAGTCGCCCGTACTGGGGAATCGTGTACGTCGCGCACGCCTCTTTCGTGGAGTAGGCGTCGATCTTGCCCATGCCGAAGATATCGTCCGCGTCGAAGATCGCCTGGCGCGGATAGAGCAGCTCGTCCGGCGATGCGAACTCGACGTTCATCCACTGCTCGACCGTGGTGTCCATCTGGGTGGGATTGAACGCATGACTGTCCCACAGCACGAAGCCTTTGACGGGCGCCATCGCGAACACGCCCTCGGGGTAGCCTTCGCGGAAAGTCGACTCCTGCGCCGTGACGAGGGGCTGCCGGACGTCCGCGACACCAAAGAGGCCTCCAACCGTGCCGGCCTCGGGGGGCGCATTCGGGTAGTTGATGCATGCGATGCTCGTGAGCACGCCGGTCGCGCACTGGCCGCGAGCCCCGCACTCGTCGGAGCCGGGTGTGCAACTTTGCCCGGCCGTCTCGCCCCCGTTGCAGGTCCAGTTCTTCCAAGACGGATCCATCGGATCGCGCTGGTTCTCTTTGTCCGCCGGCGGAATGTAGGCGTCGGTGATGCTGTGATGGGATTGGCCGTCCTGAGCGAGGAGGATGCTCTTGTAGACGAAGCAGTCGTAGGCGTCGCCGCCATACTCGCTGGCACACGGAACGACGAATTCCGCGGGGATAGTCTCGGAGTAGTCGTAGTAGGTGACGAAACAGACCTCGCCTTCGCCCTCGGCGGGGACGGTCCAACCACCGGAGTAGAACTGGACGCCCTCATCGACCGCGGGAGCGGGGAGCGGCTGAATCTTGTTGGGGACGATGTCTCCCTCTAGCTGGCAGCTGGCGTACTGCTCTGAGCCCGCGACGATGCCCGTCTCCGGAGCACCACCGCGAATCCACGCGCGTAACAGATCGAGGTCATTTTCGCTCAACACCCGCTCGCTCGTCGGCATCGGGCCGCCCGAGATTCCAACCGTGCTGAGATCGAACCCCTCGGTCTTCGCCGCCACCTTTTGGTAGAGGACGCTGAGGTCCTGCTCGCCGGGGAACACCCGCACGGTGTCTCCGGACGTCGCCGCCACGTTGATCAGGCTCGCATACGCGTTGTCGGGTCGTAGGTCGAGACCGCCTTGCATGGTGTCGCCGTGACACGTGGACGCCGTGCAACCCTGCCCCTCGAAG
>JAUXFZ010000115.1 GCA_030622585.1 Myxococcales bacterium | reverse complement strand
GAGAGCCCGTGCGATCGGTCCCGATCCGCCAAGGTCGGCGCGCATGTAGGGATGTCGCACGAGGAGGTCCTCGATACGCCGAAGCACGACGCGCTCGTCCACGGTGAACGGGGGTGCTAGTGTCACGATCCGAACGATGGCACGGACGGGCCGAAAACCAAGCTGGCGTGCGCCTTTTCGCCGCATCGCCATGGCCGCCGAGAACGCTCTCGAGCTCGCGAGGCTCGGCCATTTCACCGATCCACAGCACGCGCCGTACAAGGTCGTCCATGAGTTGGGCATCGCGCGGCTGCGACGCTACGGAGGGGACGGCCATCACCCGGCCGTCGAAGCGCCGCTGCTGTTGATTCCGCCCTTGATGGTCACGGCCGATATCTACGATGTGGCGCCCGACATCAGCGGCGTCGCCGCCTTGACGCGATTGGGGCTCGACGTTTGGGTTATCGACTTCGGCTCTCCCGAGCAAGAGGAGGGAGGCATGAAACGCACCCTCGACGATCACGTCACCGCGGTGAACGACTCCATCGACTGGCTGCGCGACACGACGGGCCATGATGTGCACCTGGTCGGTTACTCACAGGGAGGGATGTTCGCCTACCAGTTGGCCGCGTACCGGGCGTCCGAGGGGATCGCTTCGCTCGTGACGTTCGGAAGTCCGGTCGACATTCACAAGAACCTACCGAACATCGACGACACGATCGCCGGCCGCATGTTCGAATTGGCCCAAGGCGCGCTCGACAAGCCGATAGACAAGCTCGAAGGCTTGCCGGGCTTTCTGACGAGC
This sequence comes from Myxococcales bacterium, assembly GCA_030622585.1. Taxonomy (GTDB): domain Bacteria; phylum Myxococcota_A; class Polyangia; order Polyangiales; family Houyiibacteriaceae; genus SG8-38. Next base: position 6,643 of record JAUXFZ010000115.1, on the reverse strand, counting down.
ACTGGCTTCAAGCTTCTCGCCGCCAACAAAGAGGTCGGCCAACTCGTGGATTTCGTCCGAAAGCTGCACGACCGGCAGGCGCTCGAGAAACGCGAGGCGCGCCGGCGGTTCCTGGGTGGCGAAGGTTTCGTCGCCTGGCCCGGTCCCGCGCTCAAGAAATTCATCGACGAGTTCGTCGTTCACAACCGGCTGGTCTCGGGCGGCTTCGTCGTCAACGGCCGAACGGTCACGCTGGCGGACATTACCTGTCCTGTGATGTTCTTCGTCGGCGAGCGCGACACGATCGCCAACGAATCAGCGGTCCGGGCGATTCGTGGGGCGGCCCCCAACGCGGAGCTGTTCGAGGTGTCGATGCGGGCAGGGCATTTCGGCTTGGTCGTGGGCAGCCAGGCGATGTCGTTCACCTGGCCGACAGTCGCGGGTTGGGTGCGCTGGCGCGAAGGCGCCGGACCCGAGCCCTCGGTGCTCCAGGCCCCGCCCCCGCTCGAAGAACCAGAGGAAGCGAGCTTCGACCAGGTCGATTTCGATCTCGAGCTTTTCTATCGAACCGCCCTCGGCACGGTCGGCGCTTTGTGGCAGCGACTCGGACGGTCGGCCACCGACCTCGGAGAGCAGATCGACAACCTTCGTTGGCAGGTTCCGCGCCTGAGCGTTCTGCAACAGATGGGCCCGGACACGCGGGTGAGCATGGGGCTCTCCCTCTCCGAGCAAGCCGCTTCCAACCCGGAGGGCACGTTCTTTCTATGGGAAGGCCGCGCGTTCTCGTACGCGCAGGCGGACCGTCGAGTCGATAACATCGTACGCGGCTTGATCCGTTGCGGCGTTCGGCGGGGGGAGCCGATTGCCGTGCTGATGGGGCCGCGGCCAAGTTATCTCTCCGTGACGGCCGCTTTGAGCCGTCTGGGCGCGGTCCCGATCTTGCTGAGCCCGGGCCGTGACGTAGCCACGCTCCGGGAGGCCATTCACGGATCCGCTCCGCGCTTTCTCATCGCAGACCCGCAGAGCGCGGCGTTGGGCAAAGAGCTGCTCGACGAGGTGCTCGTGCTCGGTGCGGCAAACGAAGAACGAGCGCTCCCCCGGGGCGTCACGGACATGGAGCTCATCGATCCGGACACGGTGGAGCTCCCCGGCTGGTACGAGCCCAATCCGGGCTGTGCGCGCGACTTGGCGCTCATCATGCTTACGGCGGGACGGGGCAAGAAACCGCGCGCGGCCAAGATCACCAACCAGCGCTGGGCGTTCTCGGCTTACGGCGCCGCGGCGGCATGCACGTTGTCTCCAGCCGACACCGTGTACTGTTGCCTGCCCCTTCATCACCCGGCCGGCATGTTGGTGGCCGTCGGAGGAGGACTGGTCGGGGGCTCCCGCCTGGCGCTCGCGACACGGTTCGACCCCGACGGTTTCTGGGGAGACATTCGCCGCTACGGCGTGACGGTGGTCTTCTATGCGGGCGAGATGCTGCGCGAGCTTCTCCGCGCGGAGCCGTCCGCCGCCGACAACGAGAATTCGATCCGCCTTTTCGCCGGGAGTGGGCTCCGGCGCGACGTTTGGCAGCGCATCGCCGACCGGTTTGGCCCCGTCGGTATTCTGGAGTTTTACGCCGCCACCGAAGGAAATGCCGTGCTGGCCAACGCGTCCGGCGAGAAGGTGGGTGCGCTTGGCCGCCCACTGCCCGGCAGCGCCGAGGTGGCACTCGTCCAATACGATTTCGAGTCCGAGGAGTTCAGCCGCGATGAGCATGGCCTGCTCATGCGCTGTCCGGTCGAGGAGCCGGGCGTATTGCTCGCCCGACTCGATACCGACCATCCGCTTGCGAGCTTCACGGGGGGCGACGAGGCGGGGCGGCGGCTCCTGCAGGGGGTATTCGAGGCCAACGACACCTGGTTCATCACGTGGGATGTCCTGCGGCGCGACGCCGACGGGGACTTTTGGTTCGTCGACCGGGCGAGTCGAATGCTACGGACGGCGGCGGGTATCGTCGCGACTCGAACGATCGAGGACGCTCTCTATGGCTTTGCGCCTCTGCGGCACGCCGTCGTCTTCGGGGTCGATCACGACGGTGTCGATCGTCCCGTCGCGGTCGTGGTCACACACGGCAACCAAGGTCTGAATTTGCAGGCATGGAACGAGTTTGCCGCGGGACTGGACCCGAGCGAGCGCCCGGCCTGGCTCAAGCGGGTCGAACGAATTCCCATGACCGACGGCTTTCGCCCCGACAAGGGCGCCTTGGAAGGGGAATCTCTCGCCGCTGCCGCCGAGCTCTTCACCTACGACGAGCGAACACAGGTCTACCGCAAGGCCTGAGCCCGACGAGCCCCGCTTTTAGGGGGGCCTGTACAAAAATCGCGCCCTCCCGACTCTCTTGCTACATACCGTCTCGATGACCGTCCGAGCCTTCCTCTTGCCCTTTGCCCTGACGACGGCGTTCCTGATCGCCTGCGTGAAGCCGGTCAACGACGGCAACGCGTGCTTCGATACGTCCGAATGCCGCGGCGGCTCCGTCTGCGTCGAGACGGTCTATGGGCAGTTCTGCATGAAGCGGTGTGAGGCTGACGAGGTTCATTGCGAGAACGGTGAGTCGTGTCTGCGCGCCGAGGAACTGCCCGACACCGGCGCGGGTGGTGCCGGCGGTGAAGGTGGCGTCGGTGGCGAAGGCGGCGTTGGTGGCGAAGGCGGCGCTGGTGGCGCCGGTGGCGCTGGTGGTGCGGGCGGCGCTGGTGGTGCGGGCGGCGCTGGTGGCGAAGGCGGTGCCGGTGGTGCGGGCGGCGCGGGTGGCGCTGGTGGCGAAGGCGGTGCTGGTGGTGCCGGTGGTACGGGCGGTGCCGGTGGTGCCGGCCTCGACGCAGGCGTCGACGCAGGCGTTGACGCGGGCACTGACGCGGGCACTGACGGCGGCGTCGACGACATTCTGTGGGTCTGCCTCCCCGGCGACCTCGAGAAGCCGGACTTCCTTCCTCGTGGCCTCCTCGATCTGTGTACCTACAGCGTGGACTGCGAGATCGGCCTCATCTGTGTGTGTATCCCCGGCGCGATCTGCGATCCGGACGATCCTTTGAGGAGCGGCCCCACATGCCAGCGGCTCTGTGATCCAATGGCACTCAACGAGTGTCCCCGGATCCTCGAGCTTCAGCCCGAGTGCACCGATCTCGGCGATGGCCGCGGTTTTTGCGACCCGACGACCATTCCAACGCCGCGGTAGCGGGGCCGAGCGAATTGACCATTTACGCGGCGCGGTCTGAACACTAGACTCCTGCGGTCATGCCCACTCCCCAACAAACAGTCGACGCCGTCCGTTCCTACTTGCGCATGCACCCCGAGGAGCTCGGCCGTGCCGTCCGTAGCGCGTTGGGCCTGCGGTTCGGCGTTCCGCTTGCCGCCCTACGGTGGCTTGGCCAGCAGGCCGAGCGCAGCGGCAAGATCGAAGACTTTCAAATCGACTCGGTTCCGCCGGGCATCCGTCTTTCCGGCAACGTCGACCTCATGAACACGCCACTGCGCGCCGGAGCGATCATCTTCGTTGAGCGTATCGTGTTCAATGACGAGGAGCTGACTGTCGCCCTTCGACTCGAAGAGGTGATGCTCAAGCTCAACGGCGATTCCGATTCTCCGGTCGCGGCGCTGATCAAATCCGGCGCTTTGGATCTCTCGAACCCCGGCACGCTGGTCAACTTCATGCCGGGCCGCTCGCCCGTCTTGGCCGAGGCGAATGGCAACCGAATCGTACTCGACCTCATGCGTGACCCAAAGATCGGCAGAAACCCTCTGGTGCGCCGAGCGGTGTCCTTGCTCACCTCGTTCGTCACGCTGCACGGCGTCGAGAGCGACACGAAGCATCTCGACATCGCGTTCCGCGCGCTCCCCACAGGCCTCGGTGGTGCCGCACGGTCGGTTCGCACCCACATCGTCCTTCCTTCGATGAGCCGCTTTCTTCCGCGGGCGAGGTAAGGGCGATGCCGGAATGCCGATCGTGCAAGGACGAGGTGGACGAGCTCGTGTCGGTCAAGGCGGACGGGCGCCGCATCAAGGTCTGCGAGGACTGCGCGGAGCGCCTTGCTGAAGAAGCGGAAATCGCGGAGATGAGCGAGTCCGCCATGCAGGACATGATGGGCTACAAGGGCCGTCGCTAGGTCCGTCGCGAGCTCGCCTTAGCTATCGGGCGTCGGTTCGTCGTTCAACGAGTCCGACTCGGGCTCGGTTGGGCGGGACACAGCACGATTGCGCAGGGCGTTGAGTTCGTCTTCGGCGAACTCTAGCTCGAGCTCAGCCCGACTACGCGCCGCTACCGAGCGAGCTACGGCGTCCTGCAGTTCGTCCGTCTTGGTGGCCTCGGCCTTCAGGCGCACATCGCGTGCGGCGATCTCTCCCTGAAGCTCCAGTCGCCGATCACCTTCCCGTACGAGCTTCCGCTCAATACGCTTTGCGCGTTCTTCTTCGGCAGCCAGCTCTTGTGCCGTGGTCGCCAACTTCTGATTCGTCGAGGCGAGCGAGCGCTCGGTGGTCGAGAGGTCTCGCTCGGTTTCCACGAGGTGCTGCTCGACCGTCGCCTTGTCTTGACGGCTCTGGGAGAGCTTGTCGCGCGTACGGAGCAGCCGGCGCTCTTCGTCTTTGAGTTGCGTCTTCAGAGACGCAACCCGGCCGTCGGTTCGGGCGAGCCGCTTGGCGAGCTCGGTTCGCGTCAGTCGGCTTTGCTCGTACCGGAGCTCGAGCTGTTAGGCGATTTCACGCGTGTCGGCCAAGTCCCGGCGAAGGTCCACAGCGGTGAGCTTCGCCCGCTGTGCTACTTCACGCTGCGTCTCGGCTTGCTGGTAGAAAACCGTGACCGCAGCGCCCGATGCCCCGAGAAGAGCAAGCGCCATTGGGATCGTCCATCGCAAGATCGTCTTGACCCGTTGCCGTCGCTCTTCGGGAAGCGATAGCGCGGAGAGCTCTTCAACGAGGTCGTCCGCCGATGGTCGCAGCTCGGCGTCCCAATTCATCCAACGGTCGAAGAACGGCGTGAGGTATTTGAGATCCTTGCGCGTGGGCGCGTTCGGGGTCTCCTTCGATCGATACTCGATGAACGTGTCGACGGCGCCTGCCGCAACGTCTTCTTGCGTCGTGGGGTCGAGCGCGTTGCGAAGCGAAAGAGCTAGCGCGAACACGTCGGCCTTGTTGCTGACGGCGGGCTTCCGTTCGACTGACGCGAACTGCGCCGCAACCTCGGGCGCGAAATACGTCGGCGTTCCTGCGACGACCATCTCCGCCTCTGTGGCCGCCACGCCCAGATCGAGCAGCACCGGCGTGACTTCTTCTTCACCGAAAGCGGGGATGCGTGCCAAGAAGATGTTTTCTGGCTTCACGTCTTGGTGACGCACGCCTGCTGCGTGCATCGCTGCCAGCGCGCGCGCGAGGGGCTGGAAGATCTCGAGTGCCTCGGCTCGGGTCAACGGCTCGCGCTGCAAGCGGGATTCGAGCGTCTCACCGTCGTACCAGGGCATGACGAACCACAGCCGCTCTTCGAACCAGCCATGGTCTTTGAACTGCACGATCGACGGATGGAATACGGAAGCGATGAGGCGCAACTCACGGAGCGCGGACTGCTTTGCCGACTTTGAATGCGCCGCCTGGTGCAGCAATTTCAGGGCAACGACGTGTCCAGGCACCTCGGTGTCCTTCGCTCGATACACGTCGCCGAACGCGCCGAGGCCCACCCGGGCTTCGATCGAGTACCGACCGCCAACGATCGTTCCATTGGGAAGTGGCTCGATGCCCTCGTGCTCATCGATCGGCGTTCTCGGGGCGGCCTCTAGCGCGAACGCTTCGACGATCACGCGACCGAATCGATCGGCATCGCGGATACCGTGCTCGTCGAGAATCTCCTGCGCCCGTGTCATCGCCGCCTCGACACGCTCTTCCATCTCGAGTGGTGTCTTGCCGTAGACGAACGCAAGCTCGTCGATGCTCAGCTCGCGCGCGTGACGAAGCTCCAAGAGCTCTGAATCATCCGCGCCAAGATCGAAACGCAGGGAGTTGAGTGGGCTCACCGACGCGTGTGCGGACGGCAGAGCGCGCCACGGGAGGGCTTCGAGATCGCCTCTCGTCGGGGGCTCGTGCGGACGGCTCTGATTGTGAAGGTATCCGCGCGTTGCACGGTACAGTCGTGCGCGAATCCCGGGCGCTTGGATCAAGTCATCGCTGTCACTCTTGGCCACGAAGGCGCGGAGCTTGGAGAGGTAGTGGTCCGCCCGACTGGTCGATCCGGTCCGCACGGCGAGGTACTGGCGCAGTCCTTCCGCGTAGTAGCGGAACGCGCGGCCGTGCAGGACGTCGACGATTGTTTGCGGTTGGCCGTGCGAAAGCGCGATCGACGCTGCGGCTTGCGTCAGCGCGGCGCCACCTTCTCCGGGTGGCCTGAGTTGATTCAGAAGAAAGGGGACGGTGCCCAAAGTTCCCATGGTTGCCTCTCACAAAGTGGGGAACTGTAAGGATGAGTCACCCTTGCGGCTGCGCTCAACAAAACGGCAACCCTACGCCCAGCCATAGACGGCGCACAATCCGTACAACACTGCGAGGAGAGCCAGTGCGGTTACGATGTTCAGCACGAAGCCAATGCGCATCATCTGCGGTAGTTGGAGCAGGCCGGTTCCGTAGGCGACGGCGTTCG
>JAUXFZ010000260.1 GCA_030622585.1 Myxococcales bacterium | reverse complement strand
CCAGTGCCGCAGAGACGAGTCCGCCTCAGATACATGATTTTCTTGGGGTTTTAGCTGAAGCACCGAGGCGTGTGATACATCCATGGGCCAGATGTATCACAATGTGACTCATTGAGCCACATCCTCGTGGACGAGCAAGAGAGGGAGAGGACAACCGCGCCCTCCGATGCGCCCCTCGTTAAAAGCACACGCGCCGCACGGTGGTTGGAACCGTGCGGCGCGCGATGATGAGAGTGACTGTCCGTATCAGAACAGGGTGACGACGTTGACGATCTTGGTGGGGGTGTTGTCGGGGTCGCTTGCCACGCCCGCCGAATCGGTGACCACGAGCCGGACCTCGAAGTTCCCAAGCGGGAAGTCGAACACGAGCGTCGGGACCGCCGTGTTGAATACCGCGACGACGCCGGCGTCGTTGACGATGATCCATCGATACGTGAGCAGCGACACGGGGTCGTGGTCGTCGCTCACGGATGCGGTGACGCGCACCCGCCGGCAGAGGTCTTGATGATCGACCCGGCCGTCGCCTGAGATATCGACGGGGCAGGACTCGGTGAAGAGCCCGCTGCTGCTGTCGTACTCGTGCGTGGTCAGCGGCTCCACCACCATGGCGTCAACGCTTGGGCCGGCGTTGGAGGGAGCCGCTTGAATCGTCAGTGTGACCTGGTCCTGAGCGCGTTCGCCTTCGGTGTCGTAGGCGGTCGCGACCAGCGTGTATCGGCCCGCAGCGAGATGGTCCCGGGGGATTGTCGCTTCTGGGCCCGTCGCGCTCCAGCCCGTGGGTAGGCGGACGCTATTGAAGAGCTGCCAGTAGACCTCGTCCAGGTTGCCGTTGGCGTCGCCCGCCCGTGCCCTCACCCAAATGGTGGCGCCCGCGTCGAGGCTGGCCCCGCCGATGGGTGCGGTGATCTCCACCGTGGGCGCGTCGTTCCCGACCGAGATCTCCGCGGTGTCGCTCACGGTGAACCGCCCGTCCGTGGCGGTGCAGGTGACCTGGTGTACGCCCTCACGCAGCCGAGTGACCGCCGTGCTCGAGGACTCGCCACCGATCGCTCCGTCGACGTCGCTACTCCAGGTGATCGTGACGTCGTCCATTCCGTCGTCGTCATCCACATCGCAGCCGAGCGGGATGCTCTGACCGAGTGAGAACCGCCGACCGCCCGTTGGGGACTCGATGCTGGCGAACGGGACGCCGCCGCCGAGTGCGCGTTTGGCTGCTTCGAAGGCGTTGACCCAGCGATTGACCGAGCCGCCCGGCCCCTTGGTGTGCGCGGTGTCACGCATCACTTCCCAGATCTCGTCTCTACCGAGGCGTGGGTTTGCTGCCTTGATCAGTGCGGCGACTCCGGCGGCGAATGGCGAGGAGTATGAAGTCCCTTGGACCCAGTCCGCTTGCGTCGAAGGCGGGGTGACCCCTCCGCCGCGCACGGGCGTATCGTGTACCCACATGCCGAAGGGCGCGTAGATGTCGACCGAGCCGTCGTCGCTGTGCTGCTTGCTGCCCCAGGCGCTGCTGGCGGCGCGAATGTCGCGGTCGTTTGCGAGACCGCCGACGCAGACGACGCCCGGCATTTCGCAAGGAACCCGGTAGGCTCGCTCGAAGCAGATCACGCGGGCGGCTCCGCATCGTTCTGCGTCGACGTCCGCGGCGTCATTGCCGGCTGAAGCGAACAGGAGAACGCCCGCTCTGTCGATCTGACGACCGAGCTCGTCGAGAAGATGGCAGGCACCGAGAAAGCACGCGCCCGCCGGCAGGTCGCCTGACGCCGAGATGTTCGCGATGTCAGGAAAGCGACCGAAGGCTTCTGGAACCCGCACGAGGACGAACTCGAGAATGTCCCAGAAGTTGAGCTGAGGGCTTTGCACGAAGATCGGATTCACGAACGAGGTCTCGTCTCCGCTGTCGCCGTCCAACACGGCCGGCCCCGCAGGTCCTGCCGCACCGATGCCGTCGTTGAACCGACCGAGAGCCGCCGACGCGACCGTGGTGCCGTGCCACGGGCAATCGCCGCCGCCAGAGCAGCTTCCGACCGGATTCGCACGGGAGAAGCTCCCCGCCGGGATGATCTCCGCGTCCGGGTAGTCGTCGAGAGGCAAGAAGCCCCCGTCGATGATCATGAGGTCGACGCGATTGCGGCCAGTGGCCTCGCCCACGACTTCGTGGACCATGCGCGCGGCTTCGGCAGCGCCGATGTCCTGCTCGGACCCTCGATTCATGTACGGAAGATCAAAGGCGTTGGGCGAGTAGCCTGATCCGAATCGAGGGGCGCTGCGGGTGCTCGACGGCGATTCGCTCGCCACGCGGTCGCTGACATCGTCTGGCGTCAGTAGGAAGTTCGCAGCGAGCGTGGTGCCTTCGTCGAAGCTCTCGCGCGCAATCGCGGCAAGCGTATTGAGTGAGCGCTGCGAGCACAGGCGGAGATGACCGGCGCCGTCTCCGTGCCCGACCGCGAGCGCGGCGAGCTCCTCCGGGCTCGTCTCTGGTGCATCGACGCGCAAGAGGGCGAAGATCGGAGAGCGTTCGGCCAGAAGCCCCGTTGCGTTGGGGTCGACCTCGAAGAGCACGGTAGCGTGGAGGCGCGCCGCGATCTCGGGGATGTCCTCGCTGACCTCCACCGCGACGATCACTTCGTCCTCGACGAAATCAGCGTGGTTGCCGTCCTCGTCGACGATGCATCCGACCGGCCGGCTACCGGCTCCGTCGATGAACTGGATTTCGTCGATGGCGGGCTGAAGGTTGGCGTCGACCTCGAAGGTGGATGGCGCGCCGTCAGTCCCTGAGCCGCCGTTGCCGCAGGCGGCGAGCAAGAGCGAGAAGAAGAGGGCGATGATTTGGGTGAAGGAAAAGGAAAGTGACCTACGCATGACTGATCTCCTGGTTGGGTGGCTCGGGGAGCCGATATGCCCAGGACCCTTGAGCAGCATGTGTGCCATCACGGGTCAGCACGGGATCAGACGAAAAACGCCTCGGTTTAGCCCTATTCCTGAGACTCCCCTGCCCGAGTCCCGGCGTGGTGGCGCAACGTGGCACAGGGCGAGAAGCCCCTTTAGCTGGACTCTAGGTCCTAGAGTCGAACCAGCTTCGCGATCAGCTCGACATGCGGGGTCTGCGGGAGGGTGTCGTACGCGCGCAGGCTCTCCAATCGGTAAGCCTGCGCAAGTGCCGCGATGTCTTTCGAAAGGCCACCGGGCCCACACGCCATCATGTGAATGCGAGCCGGGAGAAGGCGGAGCAGCTCGTCGGTCACGGCGGCGCCGAGGCCTTTCCGAGGCGGGTTGGCGATGACGGCGTCCGGCGCTTCGGTTTGGCGGGCGAGGAAATGTTCTGCAGTTTGCGCTTCGACCCCGAGGTGGCTGGCGGCTTCGGGGTGCGACTCGCACGGCACGACTTCGCTGGCGACTGCCCGGAGTCGGCGGGTCGTTGCACCCGAGCCGGCGTAGAGGTCGAAGATCCGTCCCCCGCCAATCCCTTCCACTAGGTGATCGTACATCTGCTCCGCGACCTCGGGGTTAGGCTGCAGGAAACCGAGCGGACCGATCCGCGTGCCATGCACATCGAGGGCTTCGATACCCCGCAGCAGCGTTGACTCCGCTCCCCGCAATGCATTGCCACCTTCGCGATGAAAGCTGAACGCGACGCCGTCGCAGCGCGTTAGCCGAGGACTCAAGCGCAGCAGCTCACCCTCGTTCGCCTCGCTCGTGACGAGCGTGACCAGCACTTGCGTCCCGTTCGTGCGCAGCCACACGGCGCGAAGCCCGAGCCGCTTGCGCTCTTCGTCGTGGGCCGCGATGCCAAGATCCCGCGCCGCCCGCGCAAGCTCGTCCGCCGCTGCCGCAATGAGCGGATGGTCGACGAGACAACCCTTCATATCGGCTGGGCGGTTCGTTCCGCGCATGAAGCTACCGAGGCGCAGCTTACCTGGGCCACCGTAGGCGATGCGCTTGGCGTTCCAGCGATAGCCGAGCGATTGGGGCGCCGCGACGACATCCCCGACTTCGAGCCCGTGCTGCGTGAGCAACATCTCGCGCAGGAGTGTCCGTTGATCAGACTCCTCGAGCGCCATCAGCGCGCAGCCCGTGCAGCGTCCGTCTTTCAACTCGATGTGACGAAGGCACGGAGTCACCCGCCGACCCGCCCGCGCACGCTCCACTTCTATGGTCGTCGCGAACGTCGCGTGCTTGCCCACATGATCGACGCGCGCGACGACCCGCTCCCCGGGAAACGCTCCGGCGATGCGCACGCGCCCCGAAGCCCCTTCGCCCGAAGGCATGAGCGATTCCACCTCGAAGGTCCCCCGGTCTCCGGCTTTGAGGCGAGGTTCGGTGCTCTTCATGGCCTACGTTTGCGCGACACACGGACCATGGGCAAGGTGCGGCATGGCCCTCGTGTCCCTATCTCGAAAAGGTGCTCCGAGCCGAAGCCGGCCCGACGCCGCCGCCTACCTGCCCACCACGCGGGAGGAGATGGACGCGCGCGGCTGGGACGAGCTCGACATCCTCATCGTCAACGGCGATGCCTACGTCGATCACCCCGCGTTCGGTGGCGCGCTCATCGGCCGATTCCTCGAGGGCCGCGGGTATCGCGTCGGCATGATCTCCCAGCCGAGTTGGACCGACACCGCCGAGGTGTCCCGCATGGGAACGCCGCGCCTCTTCGTGGGCATCACTAGCGGCAACTTGGACAGCATGCTCAACAAGCTGACCGCACAGAAAAAGGTGCGTTCTGAAGATCAGTATTCGCCGGGCGGGCACACCAATATGCGGCCCAACCGGGCGAGCATCGTGTACGGGAACCTTTGCCGGCAGGCGTTCTCGGGGGTGCCGATCATCCTCGGTGGAATCGAGGCGTCGCTTCGGCGCATCGCCCACTACGACTACTGGAGCGACTCCATTCGCCGCAGCGTCT
>JAUXFZ010000022.1 GCA_030622585.1 Myxococcales bacterium | reverse complement strand
GGGAGCGCCGTGCGCAGGCTTCGAGCGTCAACAACTTCCAGGGACGGTACGTGATCTTGCACCGCTGGGAGGACGACCTCACTTGTGAGAACCCTCAGCGGGGGAGTTGGGGAGGTCCGCCGCGCGGACCGAGCCCTCGGCCCTTTGCAGCGGGCAACACCGCGCTCGAAGGCATCGCGACCAAGACGCTCACCAACCAGCTACCGAGCCTGATCCAAACCGACATTCCCGAGCTCGACCTCGAGGCGGGGACTGTTGACCTCTCGACCAAGAGCGAGCCCGCACCGGGCGATCGGCAGGGCGGCGCCACCAGTGCTGTGGTGACTCCCGATGGTTGCTCCGTGGGCGCTGCGAAGGCCGCATCATTCGGTTGGATTGCGCTGTCCATCGTTGCTATGTGGCTGACCAGGAGACGCACCGCTCAATAGTCCATGGCAGATTTTATCTTTACGATGAAGGGGGTGACGAAAGTTCATCCCCCGGACAAGAAGATCATCGAGGACCTCTACCTTTCGTTCCTTCCGAACGCGAAGATAGGGGTCATTGGTGTCAACGGCACCGGAAAGTCGACGCTGCTTCGCATCATGGCGGGCGTGGACGATGGCTTCACAGGCGAGGCCTGGCTTCGCCCCGGCGCGAGGGTGGGGTACCTGCCTCAGGAACCGGACCTCGGTGACGCCAAGACGGTCCTCGAGGCCGTGCAAGCAGGTGTGGCTCCCGTGCGGGCGCTCCTCGACGACTTCAACGAGCTCAGCATGAAGCTTGGCGAGCCGATGAGCGACGACGAAATGGCCAAGCTCCTCGACAAGCAGGGAGCGCTTCAGGACAAAATCGACGCCGCCGACGGTTGGAACCTCGAGAGCACCCTCGAGATCGCGATGGATGCGCTTCGCCTGCCCCCACCCGACGCTGACCCGAAGTTGCTTTCGGGTGGCGAGAAGAGACGGGTCGCGCTGTGCCGCCTGTTGCTCGAGAAGCCCGAGCTCTTGCTGCTCGACGAACCGACCAACCACCTCGACGCCGAATCGGTCGCTTGGTTGCAAGGGTATCTGCAGAAGTATCCGGGTTGCGTGATCCTCGTCACCCACGACCGGTACTTCCTGGACGAGATCGTCGAGTGGATACTCGAGCTCGATCGCGGCGAGGCGCACCCTTTTCAGGGCAACTATTCTCAGTGGCTCGAGGCCAAGGAGGCGCGGCTCGCCCAAGAAGGCAAGAAAGACAGTGCTCGGAAGCGCAGAATCGCCCGAGAGCTCGAGTGGGTGCGTTCGTCGCCCAAGGCCAGACAGGCCAAGAGCAAAGCCCGCATCACTGCGTACGAAAGCTTGGTCGCCGACGCGGCCAAGGCTCGCACCGATGCCAACGGGATTCGCATTCCGCCCGGGCCTCGACTCGGTACGCAGGTGTTCGAAGTCAGTGGGGTGAGCAAGGCCTACGGAGACAAGCTCCTGTTCGAAGACATGAGCTTCCTCGTGCCGCGTGGCGCGATCGTGGGCATCGTTGGTCCCAACGGCGCGGGCAAGACCACCTTGTTCCGAATGCTGGTGGGCGAAGAGACGCCCGACTCGGGGACGATCATCACGGGTGACACGGTGACGCTCTCCTATGTCGATCAGAGTCGCGACGCCCTTGGAGACGGCAACAACGTCTTCGACGAGATCACCGGCGGCGCCGACGAGATCCCAATCGGGGGTGGCACGGTCAAGTCACGTGCTTACGTGGGCTGGTTCAACTTCCGCGGCAGCGATCAACAGAAGCCGGTCAAAAATCTCTCAGGCGGCGAGCGCAACCGAGTCCATTTGGCGAAGTTGCTCAAGAGTGGCGGCAACGTCCTACTCCTTGACGAGCCCACCAACGACATCGACGTCGAAACCCTTCGCTCGGTGGAGGAGGCGATCCTGGGCTTCCCCGGCTGCGCCCTGATCATCAGCCATGATCGCTGGTACCTAGACCGAATCTGCACCCATATCCTCGCCTTCGAAGGCGACAGCCGAGTCGTCTGGCACGAGGGCTCCTACGCCGACTACGCCGCCGACCGCAAAGCCCGGCTAGGCACCGACGCCGACGTCCCCCACCGAATCAAATACCGAAAATTCTCCCGCTAATCGGGGACAGGCTCCGGCTCCCCAAGCAGCCTGATTTCAACTGCTTACGGACCTGAATTCTGCCCGCTCGTGGCGGCTATCAATTGGGCTGTGATTTCCGGTTCGAGGGCGGAGTGGCCGGATTTGGGAGCCACGATCAACTTGCTGTTGGGCCAGGCTCGGTGGAGCTCGTACGCGGATTCGGCGGGGCAGACGACGTCGTAGCGGCCTTGGACGATCACGGCCGGGATGTGCTGAATGCGGTCCATGTTCTTTAGGAGCTGGTTGTCGTCCTGGAAGAAGCCGCCGTTGATGAAGTAGTGGCACTCGATGCGGGCGAACGCCTCGGCGAACGCTTCGTCACCGGTTCGTTCGATGAGCTCCGGGTCGGGGACGAGCCTGCTGGTGCTCCCTTCCCACATGCTCCACGCGCGGGCGGCTTGGATGCGCTCCGGCCGGTCGCTGCTCGTTAGACGGCGGTAGTAGGCGTCCACCATGTCGTCCCGCTCGTCCAGGGGAATAGGCTGCAGATATTTCTGCCAGGCTTCCGGGAAGATGCGGCTCGCGCCTTCTTGATAGTACCAGTGAATCTCGCGGTCGCGCAGGAGGAAGATCCCGCGCAACACCATGTCGGCAACGCGTTCGGGATGCTGCTGGGCGTAGGCCAACGCGAGGGTGCTTCCCCACGACCCGCCAAACAGTTGCCACCGATCGATGCCGAGGTGTTCGCGGATTCGCTCCATGTCGTCGACCAAGTCCCAGGTCGTGTTGTTGCGGAGCTCCGCGTGGGGCGTGCTGCGGCCACAGCCCCGCTGATCGAAGAGAATTATGCGGTACACGGTCGGGTCCCAGAAGCGCCGATGCACAGAGCTCGACCCGCCGCCCGGCCCCCCGTGTATGAAAATCGCAGGCTTTCCTCCTGGATTGCCGCATTGCTCGTAGTACACCGAATGCACCGAATCGACGCGTAGGTGTCCGGAGTCGAAAGGCTCGATGTCTGGAAACAGCCCTGCCATCGGTGGCGGCCATCACAGCACGTTCGCAGACTGGCGCAACCGACGACAGTAGCTATCTTGGCGCCCGGGCATGAGCCAGAATCAATTCGAGCGACGGCGTACCTTTGCGATCATCTCGCACCCGGACGCCGGAAAAACCACGTTGACCGAGAAGCTTCTGCTTTACGGAGGGGCCATTCATGCGGCCGGCGCGGTGAAATCGCGCAAGGCGAAGCGGTCGGCGGTCAGCGACTGGATGGCGCTCGAGAAGCAACGCGGCATTTCGGTCACCACATCGGTTCTGCAGTTCGCGTATGACGACATTCGCTGGAACCTGTTGGACACGCCCGGCCACAACGATTTCAGCGAAGACACCTACAGGACCCTCATGGCGGCCGACTGCGGCATCATGATCCTCGACGCCGCGAGGGGTGTGGAACAGCAGACGCGTAAGCTCTTTCACGTGTGTCGTATGCGAAACACACCGGTGGTCACGTTCATCAACAAGATGGACCGACCGGCGCGCGATGCGTTCGCGCTGATGAGCGAGGTGGAGGATGTGCTCGGGGTGAGCACTGTCCCTTTCACGTGGCCGATTGGAAGCGGCGACCTGTTCCAAGGCGTCTACGACCGGATCAACGGGCTCGTCATTCGGTTCGAGCGCTCAGCCGAAGGGCACGCCAAGCGAGCCGAGATGAAGGTCACCGGCCTCGACGATCCGGAGCTCAACGTGCTCCTCGGCGAAGAAGCGGCTCAAACTCTCCGCGACGAAGTGGAGCTTCTCGACGGCGCAGGTGAGGAGTGGGACGAAGAGCGATTTCTCGCCGGGCAAATCACGCCCGTCTTCTTCGGCAGCGCGCTCACGAACTTCGGTGTCGAGCCATTCCTACACTCGTTCAAGAACCTGTGTCCCCCGCCAGGCGAGCGTGAGGCGACCGGCGGCGTCACTGTCAGCCCCGGCGATGATCGCTTCAGCGCGTTCGTCTTCAAAGTGCAGGCGAACATGGACCCGGCGCACCGCGACCGCATCGCGTTCGCGCGTATTTGCTCCGGCAAGTTCGAGGGAGGCATGCGCGTGCACCACTTCCGACTAGGCAAGGCGATCCGACTCAATCGTGCCGAGCAGTTCTTCGCTCAAGAGCGAGAGAGCGTGAAGGAAGCGTTCGCGGGCGACATCGTAGGTTTGTACGACCCGGGACTATTTCGCATAGGCGACACGCTGTCGACGAACGGGCCGATGAGCTTCGACGCGGTTCCCCTGTTTTCCCCCGAACACTTCGGGCGCTTACAGCTCCTCGACCCACTCAAGCGCAAGCAGCTTCAGAAGGGAATCCGGGAGCTTTCCGAGGAAGGCACCGTGCAGCTCTTCATGGAGCCCGGGCGCGAAAAGGACCCAGTTTGCGGGGTGGTCGGTCGTCTGCAGTTCGACGTGCTCATGTTTCGCCTCGAGCACGAGTACGGCGCGAGGGTGACCTTCGATCTGCTTCCGTACCAGCACGCACGCTGGGTCGAAGGCGCGACGGACTGCGCCGAGCTCAGGGCCAAGCGAATCCCGTTGGCCGTACTAGACCAAGACGATCGGCCTGTTGCCCTCTTTCGCGACGAATGGGAGCTTGGCCGCGCCGAGCGAGACAACGAGAACTGGACGTTCCACGAGACCGCCCCGATAGTAGCGGCAGCGTGAATACGGGGGTGCTGCTCGCGTCCAAAAGCGGCATGCTGGAAGGGAAGAGGGGAACAAGCGAATGATGAAGAACGCCACCCGAGCGAGCCTGATTTTGGCCATGTGCCTAGCGGCTCCGACGACCTCCCGCGCCGATAGCACGACCTACGGGGTGCTCGACGACGGCAAGAGCCGCGTGACGTTCGTCTCTGACGCACCGCTCGAGACGATGACCGGCACGACTTCCAAAGTGACCGGCAAGCTGACGGTTGACCCGGCGGACATCACCAAGACCAAGGGCTCGTTCAAATCGCCCGTCGTGTCGCTGCGAACCGACAACGACCTCCGCGACGAGCACCTTCAGGGCGATGGATGGCTCGATGCGAAGAAGCACCCCAACATTCACTTTGAGATCACCGAGGTGATTCTGGGCAAGAAGGGTTCGGCAGCGCTCAAGAAGAACAAAGAGACTAAGGTTCAGGTCACGGGCAAGTTCACGGTCCACGGTGTCACCAAGCCTGTGACGGCGAGCGGAAGCGTGAAGTGGTCCGACGCTGGGGTGCACATCAAGGCCAAGTTCACCGTGACGCTCGAGGACCACATGATCTCGGTGCCGTCGATCGTCCGGCTGAAGGTTGCCAACGATATCGCCGTATCGGTCGACTTACACGCCGTCGCGAAGTAGCTCGGCTATGAGAGCCCGGCGCGTTCCAGCAACGGATCGAGCTCCGGGCCCCGGCCCATGAAGTCTTGGTAGAGCTTCTCCGCCTCTTCGCTGTTGCCCTTCGACAGAATCGTCTCCCGGAACGCGCGCCCGACCACCGGATTGGTGATGCCTTCCTTCTTGAAGCGGGTGAAGGCGTCGGCGTCGAGTACCTCCGCCCACTTGTAGCTGTAGTAGCCAGCCGCGTATCCCACCGGGTGCGCGAAGATGTGCCCGAAGCCCGCGAGCATCGCGTAGTCCGCGGGGAGCGTGGTCGCGGAATGTCCCTGTAGAATATCCCGTGCGTACGCCATGGCGTCGCCGTCTGCGGCCGGGTCGTAGCTCTGGTGAAGCGCCAGATCGACCGAGGCAAACCCCAACTGCCTCATTTGCGCGTTGGCGGCGCGGTAGGTGCGTGCCCGCACCATCTTATCGTAGAGTTCGTCGGGAACGCGTTCGTTGGTCTCGTAGTGTGCGGCAAACAGGTCGAGCCCGCCCCGCTCCCAACACCAGTTCTCCATGATCTGCGAGGGCAGCTCGACGAAATCCCACGCGACGTTCGTGCCTGCGAGGCCCCGAACGCTCACCTTGCTGAAGCAGTGATGCAGGAGGTGCCCGAACTCGTGAAAAAGCGTTTCGACCTCGCGATGCGTCAGTAGCGCCGGCTTGCCACCCACAGGTGGGTTGACGTTCGCGCAGAACAAGCCGAGGTGCGGCATCGGTTGCTCCTCGTGATAGGCCGCGCTGATCAGCGAGTTCATCCAGGCGCCGCCCCGTTTGTTTTCACGCGGGAACAGGTCGACGTAGAACGCGGCGATCATCGTACCATCCCGATTTCGGATCGCGTAGGACTTGACCTCCGGGTCCCATACGGCTGCGTCTCGCTCTACGATTTCGATCTCGTAGAGTGCCTGCGCAGTAGCGAAGAGCCCATCGAGCACGCGGCCGAGAGGGAAGTAGGGCCGCAGCTCTTCCTCATTGAAGTCGTACTTGGCTTGGCGTTGCTTCTCCGAGTAGTAGGCCACGTCCCAAGGTTCGAGCGCCCGGGCCGAGTCGCCTTCAATCTCCATGCGGTAGGCCCGCAGCTCGCGGTTCTCGCGTTCGAAGGCGCCCTCGGTCCGCTCACGCAGGTCGTCGATAAACGCCTTTGCCCTCGTGCCGACCTTCGCCATTCGGTCTTCGGTCACGAGGTCAGAAAAATCTGCGTACCCGAGGAGCTTCGCCTTGGCCCCACGCAATTGGAGGACACGTCCGATGATCGGCCGGTTGTCGCGCGCTCCCGAGACGGCCCGAGTATTGTACGCCATCCATACGTGTTCGCGGATGCCGGCGTCGTCCAAGTAGGTCAGCACCGGGATCATGCTCGGCGCGTGTAACGTGAACCGCCAGCCCTCGACGCCTTTTGCGACCGCATTCTCTGCAGCGGCTTGCTTCGCGCTGTCCGGCAAGCCAGCGATCTGGCTTTCGTCCGTGATGAGCAGCTCGAACGCGTTCGTTTCGTCCAGCACGTTTTGCGAGAACTCCGTCGTGAGCTTTGTGAGCTCGATCTCGATCGCCTGGAGCTTGTCCTTGTCCTCGGGACTGAGCTCCGCGCCATGCCGCCGGAAGTCGTCCAGCGTCTTGTCCAAGAAGCGCTTTTCAGTCGGAGGCAGCGCCCGCGCGTCGTCGGTCGCCGCGAATGCGCGCATCGCATGATAAAGCCCAACGTTCATCGCCAGCCCCGACCAGAACGCGCTCACCCGTGGGAGCGTCGCGTTGTAGGCTGCGCGCAACGCCTCTGTCGTGGCGACGCTCTCGAGATGGTCGACCACCGACATGGCCCGCTCGAGTTGCTCGGTTGCTTCCTCGAGTGCACCGAGCGTATTGGCGTACGTCCGAGGAGCCTTGCTTTCGGCAATCGCGTCGACCGCGGCCTGCGCGTCCGCCAGCAGCGCGTCGACTGCGGGTTCGACGTGGTCAGCCTCGACCTCGTCGAAGGGAATCTCGAATCCGAGTTGGATCAACGGGTTACGCATCGCCGAAGCGTAGCAGTCGGACCGGGTTTGCGTGGTTCCCTACCAAATGGTAGAGAGCCGGGTCGGGCGGCAGGTCCTCCACTGCACCGGCGACTCGGGAGAATCGCTCATGGCTGTACCTTCGCGCTACATCCTCCATCAGGGGCCAATGCTCGGTGCGCTCGCTCGCGCTGCGTTCGTCGCTGCCAAGAGTGCCGCCGGGCAGGCGAATGGAAAGCCCGCCCAGATCCCGGGTCCGATCGTTTCCGCGAGGATTCCGGCGCGACCGGCCGACCTCGTTCGCGACTACATCAGCCACCTAGGCGGCGACCCGGCCTGGTATCGAGGGCAGGTCCCGGCGCACTTGTTCCCGCAGTGGGTTTTCCCGCTCCAGGCTCGCGGAATCGAGGGCCTCCAGTACCCGATCCAGCGTGTTCTCAACGGCGGAAGCCGGCTTCGGATGAACGCACCGCTACCGCTCGGCGAGCCCTACGAGCTCAAGGTGCAGCTCCTCGACATCGACGACAACGGGCGCCGTGCAGTGATCCATCAGCGCGCGATCACGTCCACCTCGACCCATCCCGAAGCGATCGTCGCGGACATTTACGGCATCGTGCCCCTCGGCGGTGGCGACAAGTCCGCTAAGCGCAAGGACGATCGACCGCGCGTTCCGGTCATGGCCAGAGAGCTGGCGAGATGGAACCTCGGGACGCATGTCGGGCTGGAGTTCGCGAAGCTCACCGGCGACTTCAACCCGATCCATTGGATTCCGCCGGCGGCCCGCGCTTCCGGTTTTCGCAATGTCATCAATCACGGGTTCTCCACGATGGCCCGTGCCATCGAAGGGTTGAACCGTTCGCTCTTTTCCGGCGAAGTCGGCCGGCTCGAAGCGATCGACGTGAAGTTCACGAAGCCGCTCGTGCTTCCCGCCAAGGTCGGCCTTTACATCGACGACGACCGTGTCTTCGTGGGCGACGCGCCCGGCGGCCCTGCGTACCTAGTTGGAACCTATTCAGTGAGGAGCTGAGCTCGCATGTCTGATCTATTGCTAGAGAATCAAAACGCCCGAAAGTTGATCAAGACCCTTGGTCTGCCCATTCCGGTTCCGGAGAGGCTGGCGCGAGCGAAGGGCCCGTACGAAGAGCGGCGACTCGACGACAAGACGGTGCTCGTCTGCGGAACCGGCGCGTTGTCGGCCGTGCTGGCTGAGATCCTCACCAAAGCGGGGGCGAACCCCTGGGTCGTCGGCGAATCAGATGCGGTTCTCGAGCCATACAACGGGCCGGGTGAGGCATGGGCGAGGACTCCGCGCCGCATCGAGCCGGGCGATGCGCCCGAGGGTGAGCGAATCGATGCTATCGTCTTCGACGGCACCGGTCTGCAATCGCCAGACGACCTCCGCCAGCTCTACGACTACATCCATCCTTGGATTCGCCGTCTCAATCGATCGGGCCGCGTGGTGATCATCGGACGTCCGGCTTCCGATGCCAAGAAGCCGGCCCGCGCGGCAACCCGTGCAGGCCTCGAAGGATTCGCCCGCAGTCTCGCCAAGGAAATCGGAGCGAACGGATCGATTGCGAACAGCGTGTTCGTCGAAGACGGCGCCGAGGGTCGGCTTGGCCCCGTGCTTCGCTTCCTCTTGTCCCCCCGCTCTGCGTTCATCAGCTGTCAGCCGTTTCATGTCACCAATCGCGCCAAGGGCGATGAAGCCCCCGACACGCACGTGCTCGGAGGCAAGGTCGCATTGGTTACGGGCGCGGCGCGCGGCATCGGAGAAGCCACGGCGGAGCTTCTCGCTGCGGAGGGCGCGCACGTGGTGTGCTTGGATCGCCCTGCTGACGACGCTCCATGCAGCAAGGTGGCGCAGCGGATTGGAGGCTCAGCGCTCCTCGTCGACATCACCGACGACGATGCGCCCGAGAGAATCGCCGGGGAGCTCGAGGAGCGCTTTGGAGGCGTGGACATCGTCGTGCATAACGCCGGCGTTACGCGCGACAAGACGCTTGGCCGCATGAAGCCCGATGCGTGGGACATGGCGGTCGACATCAATCTCGGTGCCGTGATCCGTATTACCGACCGGCTGCTCGAGAAGGATGTGTTGCGTCCGGGCGGTCGTATCGTGTGTTTGTCTTCGGTGTCCGGAATCGCCGGAAACCGTGGACAGACCAACTACTCGGCCAGCAAGGCGGGGATCGTCGGTTTCGTCAAAGCGCTCTCGGCCAAACTCGCCAAGAAGGGCATCACCGTCAACGCGATCGCGCCGGGGTTCATCGAGACGCGGCTTACCAGCGCGATGCCGGTCGCGATTCGCGAGGGCGCGCGCCGCCTGAGCGCCGTAGGGCAGGGCGGGAAGCCCGAAGACGTTGGCCAGGCGATTACCTTTCTCTCAACCCCTGGCGCGGTCGGGCTCACCGGTGAAACGGTTCGCGTCTGCGGCGGCGCACTCGTAGGAGCATGAAGATGGCCAAGAAAAAGAGCAATTGGGGCAAGAAGCAGCGTGCGGTCATCGTCACCGGCGTTCGTACTCCGTTTGTCAAAGCGTTCGGCAAGTTCCTCAAGCTCGACAGCATCGATTTGGCCGACCTTGCGGTGAGGGCGCTCCTCGAGCGCACCGACCTTCCTCATGAGGAGATCGACAGCATCGTGTGGGGTGGCGTGATCCTGCCTGCACTCGCACCGAACATCGCGCGAGAGGTAGCGCTCGATCTGCGTCTTCCGGCCAGCGTCGAAGGGATGACGTGTACCCGCGCATGCGCGTCGGGGCTTCAGGCGGTTACTCTTGCGGCGGCGGCTATCGAGCGCGGCGAGGCCGACGTCGTCATCGCCGGCGGATCAGATTCGACCAGCAACGCGCCCCTGAACCTGCCTCAGAAGGCGGTCCACGCCTTGGCCCCCCTCGCGTTCGGCAAGGCCGCCACGCCGGCGGACTATCTGGGTGTCCTCTCGCAAATGATGCCGATCACCGAAATACTTCCGAAGATGCCCAAAATTGCGGAGCGCACGACCGGTGAGGTCATGGGGGAGTCGGCAGAATCGATGGCTCGTCGCAACGAGATCACGCGAGAGGCGCAAGATCATTTCGCCGAGCGCTCGCACCACCGCGCCGCAGAAGCGATCGCCTCGGGCCGTTTCGACGACGAGGTCACCCCGGTGGAAGCTTCCGGGGGGTGGGTCTACGCCGACAACATCGTGCGCGGGGACACGACCTTCGAGAAACTTTCGAAGCTCCGCCCTGTCTTCTCCAAGGACGGCACCGTCACGGCCGGCAACGCCTCCGCGCTAACCGATGGCGCCGCAGCGGTCCTACTCATGAGTGAGGACAAGGCGCGCTCGCTTGGATACAAGCCCCTCGCGGCACTGCGCAGCTGGGCGTATGTTGGCGTCGATCCGGCTGATCAGCTGTTGATCGGGCCGGCGCTGGCCGTGCCCAAGGCACTCGATCGCGCGGGCATGGAGCTCAAGGACATGAGTTTCGTCGATATGCACGAAGCATTTGCGGCGCAGGTGCTCTCGGTGACCAAGGCCCTCGCCAGCAAGGGCTTCGCCGAGGTGAGGCTTGGCAGGAGCAAGGCTGTGGGAGAGATCGACGAGGACAATTTCAACGTTCATGGCGGGTCGCTTGCGATTGGACATCCGTTTGGCGCGACCGGCGCCCGAATGATCACGACGATGGCAAACGAGTTGGCGAGCAGCGGTAAGGAGACGGCTCTCCTGGGTATCTGCGCGGCAGGTGGCTTGGGCGCTGCCGCCGTGCTCGAAGCGGTCCACTGAACGTGAGCCTGCGGATGGCGGTTGCCGTGGCGTTGCTGGTCGGATGCGCTGGCTGCACGAAGCAGGAGCCGCGCGGACCGGGCCGCATCGTCACTCTAGACACGGACGTCATTGGGTTGTCGGGGCTCACCGTCGACGAGCACGGAGCGTTCTGGGCTCCAGGTGAAGACGGTGACGCGGTCATCCGGATCGATCCCCAGACGTTCGGAGTGACCCGCTATGCAGTTGTGGGAGGGGCACCCGGGACCGATCTGGAGGCCATGACGTGGGTCGACGGGACGCGCTTCGTACTCGGCACTGAAACGCAGGAGAAGGGGCGCCTCCGCGACGCGGTGCTGGACGGCCGGCTCGATCGGGATCAATTCGCGGTCACCTCGGTGGGCCAGCTCGCCTACGCCCGTTGGAACCTCACGGCGCCAGATAACCGTGGCATCGAGGGGATTTGTCACGTAGATGGCGTGTTGGTTTTGGCGACCGAGCTCGTGGAAAGGCAGCGCGGACGCCGGTGGGCACCCCTCGGCATGTTCGATCCAAAGACACAGACCTGGACTCCGCATCGCGTAGCCCTCACGAGCAAGACCGGAAAGCTTGCGGCGATCGACTGCCGGATGGTGAACGGATCGATCGAGGCTCTCGCCGTCGAACGGCACTATGGTGTTTCGCGTCTCCTCCGTTTCAGCATTCCTCAGGGCCCTGAGGGTCAGTGGATCGAGCCGACCGTCGCGGCGGACCTGTCGCAGTTGGTCTCGCCCCTGCCGAATTTCGAGGGACTCGCGTGGTTGGAGGACGGTTCCGCGGCACTCGTCACCGACAACCAGCATCGTGGCGCCTCGCGCGACCCGAGCCGGCTCTATTTCATACCCGCGAGCGCGCTTCAATGAAGCCAGCCGCGCTTGCTCTGATTCTGGCGTTGGGAGTCGCCGGAAACGCCAGCGCCGCGCCCGTCGAGCTGGGCGACACCGTCCAAGAGCACGTTCGTCAGATTCGCGCGCGAAACCCCGATCTCCGCGACGACGCCTTTTCAAAGATGGGCGGCTCCAGCGTGGCGAGCAAAGCGTTCCTCTACTGCTTCTCGACCCCGTACGTCGACCTCGGCGACCGCCAGGATCTCGCCGCGACCATCCAGCACTTCGACACTGGACGCCGCAACTCGTTCAACCGCGAGAGCGAAGCCGCCGGCGTGAGCTGGAACCTCCGCTACGTCCTCGGTGGCCGTCCGGCCAACTTCCGCCAAGAGACAAACGCCACCCAAGCACGATGGGCACTGGTTCTTTTCGGCGGCAACGACGCGCAGAACGAAAACGAGCGAGTCTACCTCAAGCGCTTGGTGTACCTGGTCGAGCAGCTCGAAGAGATGGGCGTCGTCCCCCTTCTCGGCTCCGCGCTCCCAAGAAGAAATTCCTACAGAGACCGCTGGATCCGCCGCTTCAACGCAATCACCGAGGCCGTAGCGAAACATTGGTCGCTCCC